>JAVUPY010000031.1 GCA_032252755.1 Terriglobia bacterium | reverse complement strand
CCCGCCACAGAAAAGGAGTCTTCATGCGCCGTCTTTGCGGGATTACATTTGCGGTTCTTTCATGCTGCTTGGGTGCGTTTTCACAAGACGTCCAAATTCAAAACCAGGCACGAGAGGTACGTGGTGATTCCACTCGTTCTGCACCAAAGAAGCTGACTGGAGAACAGCGCGAGCGCGCCATGCAACTGCTGGAGGGCGCGGCGGCGGGGGCGCGATCTCTGGATCCTGGCTCACGTGCTTATACGCTGATGCAGGTAGCGCAGGTGTATCAATCGTTCGATAAGAAGAAGGCGCTGGAACTGCTGGACGAGGCGATGACCGCGGCGGGAGAAGTTGCGCAACAGAATGAGCGGTTGAAGGGGGTGGGCGGCCGGTTGCAGGAGCAGGTGCTGAAGGCGATGGTTCCGCTGGCGCCGGAGAAGGCGGATGAGTATCTGACGCAACTGGATGCGCGTGGGCGCGAGCAGGTGCTGAAGGCCCTGCTGGACTACTATCAGCGCGAGAAGAAAATGGATCACGCGCTGCGGCTGGTTTACCGGATGAGCGCAGAGGGAGAGATGCCTTATGGCGCGGCGTCGAAGATCATGGAGCAGATGACGCCGGAGCAGGCCGACGATAAGCAGCAGCTATTTACAGCGGCGCTGGCCAGCTATCAGAACCACGATCATTCGCAGGCATTCAGCAACGAGGGTTTTCCCGAAATGATCGTTCGCTTCTCCAACGACTTACCAGCAGGCCTGGTGCACCAGGCAATCGATGCGGTACTAGAGTCGGCGCGGCGAACGGCGGAGAAGCAGTCGCAGAGTTCCCAGCCGATGATGATCAGCATTGCCTCGGCGCAAGGTGCGGTGCAGATGAACTCACTGTACCAATATCGGCTTTTCCAGTTGCTGCCGACACTGCGAACAATCGACCCGGAGCAAGCGGACAAGTTGCTGAAGGAGCAGACGGACGTGCAGACGCTGCTGGCGAAATATCCGCAGGGGATGAACTCGGTCGCGCCGGGCGACGGAAAAGGGAAGGGGAGCACGTCGTTCATGATCGGCAGTGGCAGCGGCGGTGGTGGTGCGGTACCGCGTGGCGGCATGAGTTTCCCGAGTCCGCTGGAAATGCAGAAAGCGGCGAAGATCGGGGAAGACGCAGAAAAGCATCCGCAGGACGCACTCGCGAATGCGGCGTCGCTGCAGAATGATGCACTCCGTGTGGACACTTACATGCATATTTCGCAAGTCACATGGAAGAAACAGCCGAGCGTTGCGGAGCAGGCGCTTTCGAAGGCGGCGGATGGGATCGATAAGCTCAACGGCGATCAGCAATTGATGCACTACTCGTCGCTGGCAAGAGCCTATTCGCGCATGGGCGAGACGGATGACGCGAAGAAATATATCGAGAAGGGAATGGATTCGGCGGCAAAGATCTTCAAGACGGACTCGAATGCCGACGATCCGAACCAGGCTCCGAAGGCGTACTGGCCGTCGGTCGCTGGATGGAAAGCGCTGCTGTCGCAGGCTTCTGAGATTTCGCCGCTGTGGGCGGCGGGTCTGCTGAAAGAGATTCCGGACGATGAAGCTCGGACGTTGGCGCAACTGGGGATCGCGACGACGCTGCTGCAATCAAAGGGTTCGGATACCGAGATCATGACGGTGACGAAGGGGCGGAACAGCACGATGATTATTGGGAACTCGGATCAGGAGTAAAGATAATCTGGTGCGATTGGGGCAGCGTGGTGCCCACGTCTGCTCAATGCGGCAGACGTGGGGCACGGAGAGTGAAGGAATTATTCGTCGGCGTCGGCGGTCAGTTGCGGAGCGAACGGAGAGCGCTGGTTTTCCTGCAACTGTTGCTTCTGCGGTTGCACGTTCGAGGGAGGCTGCGCGGGCTGTTCCTGCGGCTTCGCGGAAGGTGTGCTGAAGTTCTGGTTTGAATTATTCAGCCGATCGATGTCCTGATTGGTGTAGGTGTGCTGCGTGGGTGGCGGGCCCTTGCGCATGGAATCGGCGGCTTCCCCTAAGCTCTCCGTTTCGGATCGGGCAGGACCCACGCCTTCAGTGGGCGCGACAACGAAGTCGAAGCGGGCCATTCTCACCGGGCGAAGTCGGGCATAGGGCCAGCTATTCGGTTGCTGGTTCTCCTCGTAAGATTCTCCTTGCTGCAATAGGAGCGATGGCGGATACGTGCCAGTTGGCGTGCTGACAACCTGTTCCTGGCCGAGGGAAATGACGGGCGGCGTGAGACCCGAACCGAAGCTGATCTGCGGGGTCGTGATCACCGGGACAGAATAGAGATCAACGTCGCGGCGAGGTGGCATGCGGTTGAAGGTTCCTGGGATGGATTGTGCCCACGCGGGTAGGGTGAACAGAAACAGCAGCAAAGCAGTGAGGGTGCGCTGCATAGAATTTCTCCAAGGGCATCTCGTGAACCCACATCTGCTAACGGCGGCAGAAGTGGAGCACTCTGCGGAGTTGGATTGTAGGCCAGAGTACGAAGATGCCCAACAGGTCTTTTTGAGTGCTGTACTAGCGGTCAGGAGCCTACGAAACGGGCGTATAAACTACGGGCGATGCCGGTATCCGTGGTGCCCTTTATGATGGCTCGACCATCAGGAAAAAGGGTCATTTCCAGAGGATCCCGGTAGAACTTCAGAACAAATTCGTTATAGCGAACCGTGCCGTGGGGGCCGAGCCGCGCGCTCATCGAAGGGAAGTCGATGGGCCGATGGCGCTCGTGGATTTGGACGGAGTTGCGGCCGCACATGGAGATGTGCGGAGCGGCTTCGCCGGCGAGATGGACGAAATCGCGTTCGCCACAGGCGCGGCACCCGGTGCGCGGTTTGGTGGCGGAGATCTCGGCGCGATCGTTTTCCCAGACGTCGAAAGAGAGCAAAGTCCGGCGCATCTTGTCGCGAGCGCCGACGAGAAACTTGAGGGCTTCGGTGGCGCTCAGGCTCGCGGCGGCATTAACTGCGGAATTGAGAATGCCGCTGGTGTCACAGGTTTCGACGATACCCTCGGGGGAATCCGGGAAGACGCAGGCGAGGCAGGCAGTTTCGCCGGGCAGGATATTCATGGTGACGCAATAGCTGCCGACGGCGGCGGTGTAGATCCAGGGAATATTCTTCGAGACGGCGTAATCGTTGATCAGGTAACGGGTTTCGAAATTGTCGGTACCGTCGAGGATCAGGTCTGCGCCGTCGAGAATCTCTTCGATGTTGTCGGGAGTAAGGTCGGCGACGAGGCCTTCGATCTTGATGGACGAATTAGCCGACTGGAGTTTTCGCTGGGCGGCGATGGCCTTGGGGAAAGATTCGGCGGCGTCGGATTCATCGAAGAGGACCTGGCGCTGAAGATTGGAGGACTCGACATAATCGCGATCAATGACGCGAAGGGTGCCGATTCCGGCGCGAGCGAGTAGCGAACTGAGGGCTGAACCTGTGGCGCCGCAGCCGACGACTGCGACCGAACTCTGTGCGAGTTTGGCCTGGCCTTCCGCGCCGATGCCCCAGAAGAGAATTTGCCGGGAGTACCGATCTTCCAAACGCAAGTTCGAGTCCATGAAATGCGGTCCGGAAGGTATTATAAGGGCCTGCGCTCCAGTTAGAGTTTTCGAGCAGACGTGAAGTTGTGGGGAAATGCGGGTCCGTCGACTCCGCCGCACAACCGCGCGTGGCTGCTCGGAATGACGGCGTTGCGGGAGAGTACCCATATCTGCTAACTGCGGCACATGTGGGGCACGGGTTTCTTAAATTGGGGATTGCATTGTTACGGCACTACTACCGCGCGGGAATCCGGTTGGCGATGTGTCTCCTGCTGGCGGTGGTGTGTGCGGCAGGGCAGCAGGGGGAAACGAGGCCAGCGCCAGAACGAACCTCGCTCAACCCAATGGTGAAGGCTGTTCCGTATGGCATTCCGGTGAAGAGTATCGGGTTCCGCGGAGTGTCGGCTGACCAGGAAGCGGACCTTTCCAAACGAGTAGAACAAAAAGTAGGGCAGCCATTGGACCGGGTGAAGATCCAGCGAAGCATCCGTGCGCTTTACGCCACCGGATTGCTGGACGACATCTCGGTGGAGGCGAAGCGCAGCGGGGACGGAGTGGACCTCACGTTTGCGGTTACGAGGAACCACTTTGTCGGCGCGGTGGGCGTGGTGGGGTTGCCGAAGAAGGGACCCAATGAAGCGCAACTGGTGAATGCTTCGAACCTCGAGTTGGGTGAACTGCTTACCGACGAAAAGCTGCAGGCTGCCTTCCCACTGATAGAAAAGGTGATGCAGGACGACGGGTACTACCGGGCGAGGGTCACGGCGGAGAAAACAGTCGTTCCGGAAAGGCAGCAGGTCAACATCCTGTTCCACGTCGCGGCAGGTCGGCAGGCGCGTGTGGGAAATGTCATTGTCGAGGGGAGCAGCGGGTTCAGTTCTAAGGAGTTTCAGGAGATCACAGGTCTGCACACGGGCGACGTGGTTCGGGCCCAGACGGTGACGAAGGTTCTGAAGAAGCTGAGGAAGAGGTTCCAAGGCGAAACCCGGCTTGAGGCGCAGACCACGCTGCTGAGCCGGAAGTACATCGACGCCAGCGATACTGTGGAGTACACATTTTCCGTTGATCCGGGGCCAACGGTAGAAATTCGGACGGATGGCGTGAAGCTCTCACAGTCGACACTGAAGCGGTATGTTCCGGTCTACGAAGAGGGGGCGGTGGATGACGACCTGCTGAATGAGGGCAGGCGGAACCTAACGGACTACCTGCAGACGCTCGGCTTCTTCGACGCCAAAGTCAGTTTCAATCGAATCCGCGATCAGCAGAACAAGCACGTCGAAATTGTTTATATGATCGATCGTGGGCCTCGCCACAAACTTACGAGTGTCAAGATTGAGGGAAATAAGTATTTCCCCTCTTCGCTGATCCGCGAACGGATGACGATTCAGCCAGCGGGATGGCTGCTTTCTCATGGACGGTACAGTCAGTCGCTGCTGACCCGAGACGCGAATTCCATCACTGAACTCTACCGTACGAATGGCTTCAGTAAGGTCGAAGTGAAGGCAAATGTGAAGGATAACCTCGATAACGACGCGGAACGGATGGGAGTGGTGTTCCGCATTGTCGAGGGGCCGCAGTTGCTGGTTCACTCGATGACCATTACCGGTGACAAGAGTTTTCCTGAGAGCGACTTGAAGGACATGCTGTCGACGATCAAGGGGCAGCCGTTCTCGCAAGTTAACGTGGCACAAGATCGCGACCTGATTCTGAACTACTATTTCAATCGCGGGTTCCCGTCCGTGCAGGTGATGCCCTTCTTCGAGCCTGCGAAAGAAGACCCGAACAGGATGGACGTTCGGTATGAGATCGAGGAGGGGCCGAGAGTTTTCGTCGATAACGTCTACGTGACCGGACTGGAGAATACGCGGCCAGCGATCGTGGATCGCGACATCTCGATCAAGTCAGGCGATGCGCTGAGCCAGTTGGCAATGCTGGACAGCCAGCGCCGCCTCTATGATCTCGGACTTTTCAACCAGGTCGATATGGCGGTCCAAAACCCTGACGGGACAGCCGAAAAGAAAAACCTGCTGTTCGAGATCAAAGAGGCGAAGAGATACACATTCAACTACGGGTTTGGAGTGGAAATCGGGACGGGCGTGAATGCGGGCCAGGGGACGTCGCCGCAGGGGCAGACGGGCGTGAGCCCGCGCGTATCGTTCGACGTGACGCGGCTGAATTTCCGCGGCAAGGACCAGTCCATCATATTCAAGTCGAGTTTGGGTGCGCTGCAGCAGCGCGTTCTGCTGACGTTCGAGGCGCCAAGGTTGTTTGACAATCCCAACCTGAAATTCACTATCAGCACGTTTTACGACAACACACGGGACGTGACGACTTTTACATCGGAGAGACTGGAAGAAGCGACGCAACTCGAGCATCACGTGAACAAGTCCATCACGATGCTATATGGATTCAGCTACCGACGGGTGAAGGCTAGCGATTTGCCCCCGAATTTCGATCCGACAACGATTGCGCTGAACTCGCAACCGGTGCGCGTGGGAATGCCAAGCGTCGCTTTCATTCGCGATCAGCGCGACGATCCGCTTGACTCGACGAAGGGGAACTACACAATCGCAAACTTTGGCATTGCGAGCGGATACTTCGGATCAGAGGCCAACTTCGGCAGGATTTTCGTGCAGAATTCGACGTATTACACGTTCAAGAAGAAATACGTGCTGGCGCGATCGACCAGGTTCGGGTATGAGGCGCCGTACGGGAGTTGTCCGACGTGCTTGCCGGGACAATCACCGGTGGTACCGCTGCCGGAGCGCTTCTTCGAGGGCGGAGGGAACTCGCACCGTGGATTCTCGATCAACCAGGCTGGGCCACGGGACCCGGCTTCGGGAACGCCGATCGGCGGGAGTGCGGATTTCATAAACAATATCGAGTTGCGGTTGCCTCCGATGAACCTGCCGTGGGTTGGTCAAAACCTCAGCCTGGTATTTTTCCACGACATGGGGAACGTTTTTCCGACGGCAGACGATCTTTTTTCAAACTTTTTCCGGTGGAAGCAGAAGAATCCGAACAGCTGCAAAGATACCTCGGCGGCGGGGACTTGCGATTTCAACTTTATTGCGCACGCGGTCGGAACCGGGGTTCGGTATAAGACGCCGATTGGGCCGGTGCGCATCGATTTCGGCTATAACCTGAACCCGGCGGTATTTCCGATCAAGGACCCGATCGCGCCGGCGGTACCGCACTACGAGACGATGCGAAGGTTCAACGTGTTCTTCAGTATTGGGCAGACGTTCTGATGACGGTGATTGCAAAGGTCGAGGAGAAGAGGCCGGACGCCGCCTTCGCCACAGCCGAGAAGACGACGCTACGGATTCGTCCGCGGGACGTGTTGATTTTCGTGATCATGGCCTGCTTCGCGGCGCTTGGGCAGGAGGTGCAGACGATCGACCGGATCGTTGCGACCGTGAATCACCAACCGGTATTGCAGAGCGAGTGGGAAGACAGTTTGCGGTTCGAGGGATTTTTGCAGGGAAGGCCGCCCGAGACTTTCACGACTGAAGAGCGCGAGCAGGCGCTCAACCGGTTAATCGATCGCGTTCTGCTGGCGCAGCAGATGCAGGCGGATTACAGCGCGACGCCGCAAGAACTGGCCGACCGTGAGGATGAGATCCGGACGCAATTGCAGGGTGCGGAGACTGACAAAGGATGGCACGAATTACTGCGGAGTTATGGGCTGACGGATGCCGCATTCAATGCCGCACTCGAGAATCAATTGACCGTGATGCACTTCGTCGAGCTGCGCCTGCGGCCGAGCGTGCGTGTCAGCAACGAAGATATTCAGGACTACTACAGCCAGACACTTGTCCCCGCAGTGAAGAAGACGGGTAAGGCCGCCGAATCGCTCGACGAATTGCGGCCGCGTATTCGCGAGCTGCTGGTGCAGAAGCAGATGGATACAGTGCTGGAGGACTGGCTGGCGAATCTGCGAAGCCAGAGCGAAATCCACATTACGACGGACAACGATGGCGCCGGAAATGCCGCGGCAGATAAGACGGTGAAGGATCCGAAATAGTTCGATGCTAGAGGCTGGGCAAAAATCGCAGGCTCAGAGTCCGGTCCCGCCGATGCGCGGACGGCGCAAGCTGCTGCAGGGCTTGATCGGAGTCGCTCTGCTCGGCGCGGTGATCTGGGCTGGCTGGTTTTTGACGAGCGACGGCTTTCGGAACCTGGTTCGGATATGGCTTGAGCATCGCATTGAGGCGACAACCGGGGGACGAGCAACGGTCAGCGCGGTGCGATGGAATCTGTCGAAGATGGAGTTCGAAGCGACTGACCTCACCCTGCACGGACTGGAAGCGCCTTCGGAGAAGCCATTCGCGCACGTCGACCGGGTGTTCGCGCGGGTGCAGGTACGGAGTTTTTTTCATCGTGAATTCGATTTTGACTACCTCCTTGTAGATCATCCGACCATTCACATCATTGTTTATCCGGATGGGACGACGAACCAGCCTGTCCCGGAAAAGAAGCGAGTGTCCGACCGAACGCCAGTTGAGCAACTGGTGGACCTGGCGGTGGGAAAGCTGCAACTGAACAATGCTGAGCTGATCTTCAACCAGTTGACGATTCCGATTGCGGTAGACGCGAACGATGTCACGTTCAGTTCGAGTTTCGATCACAAGGAGAAGCGCTACGACGGGCGATTGGGGCTCGGAAAGCTCGAAGCGCATGTCGATGGATGGAGACCGCTGCCGACGATTTCGGAGATGGAGTTCAGTCTTTATCGCGATCGCGGGGTGATTCGGAAGCTGTCGGTGCGATCGGGAAAATCGTCGCTTGAGGCGAGCGGAACCATCAGCGACTTTGAGCATCTCGCGGCCGATCTCAAATACAACGCCCATATCGATGTTCGTGAGATGGCGGCGACAGCGCGGATACGCGACCTGAAGGCTGGGAGCGTGGATCTGCAGGGGACGGCGAAGCTTGCGCCGCGGGGATCGGTGACAACTGGAAGCATGAAGTTCGCGGGGCTGCACTTCGATGATGGCAGCGTCCGCGTCGCGAACCTGTCTGGACAGAGCGGGTATGCCGTCGATCGTGCGACGATGGCGTTCAAGGCAATTTCGGCAAAGGCGCTGGGTGGGATGGTGAGTGGCGAAGGTGAGATTCGGAACTGGATGGCCGCGAACGACCAGGCCGGATCGATGGACCTCCGCCTGAATGGTGTGCAACTGCGGGATGTGGCGCAAGCGGCGGCCTCGCGTTCTTTGCCGCTGCGGGATTTGCATTTTGATGGCGAAACGGCCGGAACGGTGAAGCTGACATGGCGCGGATCATTGCAGGATTCGCGGGCGGATCTTGCGCTGCAGGTGAGCCCGCGAACCGTGACTCCGGCGGGAGAACTTCCGGTCACAGCCGATGTGCGCGGCACGTTCTTCCATCGAACCCAGACGATGGAGATTGCGAGCGCGCATCTGACGACGCCGGAGAGTACAGTTTCCATACAGGGAAGCATCGGGGCGTACCGACTGCAGTTGAAGGCGAACGCGCAATCGAAACGCGCGGCAGAGTTCCAGCCAATTTTGCGGACGCTGCAGGCGGGCAATACCTATCCCGTTGAGTTGAATGGTCCAGCGGTCTTCAATGGAACAGTATCCGGGAGTTTCGCGGCCCTGAGCGCTGCAGGGCATGTTGAAGTGCGGGACTTTACGACCATTCTCCCGATGGAGGCTGCGCGCGCGGGACACCCGGGACAGACGGGGCCGGTGCACTGGGATTCCCTCGTGGCCGAAATCCATTACTCGCCCTCGCAGGTTACGGCATCGAATGCCACGCTGGTGCGCGGCAGTGCACAGGCCACATTCGACGCCAACATCGGACTGACAAAGAGCCGGTTTACGGATTCTTCACCATTGACAGTGCGCGGGAAGTTAGGGAATGCGGAGATTCGCGATGTGCAGTCGTTACTTGGATACGACTACCCGGTTTCCGGGCGGCTGGATGCAGATTTGCAGGTGAAGGGTACAGCGAACAATTTGCAGGGCGGGGGCCGCGTACATCTGAGAGATGCGACGTTCTACGGCGAAACACACGTCTCGATCAGTTCGGACTTGGAGTTCAGCCGCGGTGAAGTTCGGTTCCTGAACTTGAAAGCAATGAATCCGGCCGGTGAGTTGAACGCAACGGGAGCATATAACGCTCAGACCACAGCGTTCCGCTTCAGCCTTCGCAGTGGGACGATTCAACTCGCGCGACTGCACCTGCTGCAGGAGAAGAGGATTCACATTGAGGGAACGGCGCAACTGGAGGCTGCGGGTTCGGGGACCCGGAGCGCGCCGACTGTCAATGCGAAATTGCATCTGCGAGACCTCACGTTCGGAGGCGAGCGTGAGGGCGCGATCGATCTGGATGCGACTACGCGGGGCACGGAGATGACGCTGCAGGGAGTATCGCAGTTTGCGAATGCAGAGCTCCAGATGAATGGGACGATATATCTGCGCGAGAGCTTCCCGGCGCATCTTGTGGTGACGTTCCGGAACCTCGACATAGATCCGGTGTTCGCGGCCTATGTGAAGCAGTTCCATACGACGAGTCATACATTGCTGGCGGGGCGGGTCGAGTTGGATGGGCCGCTGAGCGAGCCGGCGAAACTTTCTGCGCGAGGGCAGCTCGATTCGCTGGTAGCGGGCATTGAGAACATCAAGGTTGCGAACCAGGGGCTCATCCTGTTCTCGGTGCAGAATCAGATGCTCGGGATTGAGGCCCTGCACCTGGTGGGAGAAGGGACGGACTTCACAGCCACAGGGCATATAGGACTCGCGGGTAAGAACGACATCGCGGCACGCGCGACGGGCAGTGTGAACATGAAAATCCTGCAGAGCTTCAGGCCTGAGTACACGTCTGCGGGACTGAGTACGATCGATCTCAATGCTAGCGGGACGTTCGAGCATCCGAGAATTCGCGGGCGGATCCAGATCACAAACGGCGCGATGTCGTATGTCGATCTGCCGAATGGGTTGAGCAACATCAATGGGACGATGTTCTTCAACGAGGATCGGCTGCAGATTCGTACACTCACGGCGCATACCGGCGGCGGGGATCTCAATATCACCGGATTTATCACATACAGCAACGGGGTAACTTTCAACCTGGTTGCGCAGGGGAAAGAGATACGGCTGCGGTATCCCCCCGGCGTAAGTGCATCGGGGGACGCGAACCTGACCTTGGCGGGCACGCCGAAGAACGCGCTGCTCTCGGGCGACGTCACGGTGACGCGATTTGGAGTGAACCCAAGATTCGATTTTGCTTCGTACTTGGCGAAGAGCCGGCAGCCGCAAGTGATGGTGAATCCGGATTCGCCGCTCAATGGGCTGCGACTGGATGTGCACATTATCTCGACGCCGGAGCTGCAGTTGGAGACTTCGCTGGCAAAGGTGACCGGGAGCATCGATGTTCGTCTGCGCGGGACGGCGGCGAGGCCGGTGCTGCTGGGACGTGTGAACATTTTCGAAGGTGACATCGTCTTCAACAGCACGACATATCACCTCGAACGCGGAGAGATCAGTTTCAATAATCCGGCGCAGATTCAACCGGTACTGGATATCGAAGCGTCGGCACGGGTTCGAGACTACGACATCACGCTGGGGTTCCACGGACCGGCGGACCGGCCGAGCATCAATTACCGGTCGGATCCGCCGCTGCCGACCGCGGACATCATTGCGCTGCTGGCGCTGGGCCGAACGAGGCAGGAGTCGGCTACGGCACAGATGTATAACCCTCAACAGCAGGCCCTGAGCGAGAGCGACGAGAACGCGCTGCTTGGGCAGGCGCTGAATGCCACCGTGAGCAGCCGCATGCAACGACTATTCGGGGTGAGCCGGATCAAGATCGATCCGCAGGTGGGCGGAGCGGAGAACAATACCAACGCGCGGCTCACGATCGAGCAGCAGGTCTCGAACAAAATCACCATCACTTACATCACCAACCTCTCGCAATCGGCGCAGCAGATTATCCAAGTGGAGTGGAATATCACGAGGGACCTTTCCCTGCAGGGGGTCCGCGATCAGACAGGAGTGCTGGGCTTTGACGTGCGGATTCGCCAGCGCAAGAAGTAGGCACAGGTTGCGGCCAACTAAGTGACCCAACCCCGGCACTGAGTTTTCGACGTGCAACATCTCTTCGAACCCGATCCATATGTGTCGCGGCGGCAAGCGATGGTGGAGCACCAGCTTCGCCGGCGCGGCATTCACGACGAACGAGTGCTGCGAGCAACGGAAGAGGTTCCGCGGCATGAGTTCATACCGGAGGCCGGACGGTTTCGCGCGTACGAAGACCAGCCGGTACCGATAGGGGAAGAGCAGACGATATCGCAGCCGTACATTGTCGCGCTGATGACGCAGTTGCTGGCGGTCGAACCGGAGAATGTGGTGCTCGAGGTCGGAACGGGGACGGGATACCAGGCGGCGGTGCTGTCGCGCCTGGGGCGACAGGTTTACACGGTCGAGCGGCACGCTTCGCTGGCGGAGAGGGCGCGGGAGATCTTTGTGCGACTGGCGTACGAGAATATCGAAGTTGTGGTTGGCGACGGGACGCTTGGATTCCCAGAGCACGCGCCGTACGACCGGATACTGGTGGCGGCGGCTGCCCCGAGCGTTCCGCAGCCATTGATCGACCAGATGCAGGACGACGGACGGATGATAATTCCGGTGGGGACGTCGGAGATGCAGGTACTGCAACTCGTAAGGAAGAGCCAGGGGGAGATTTACGCCAGCAATCTTGAAGGTTGCCGGTTCGTGCCGCTGATCGGGGAGTGCGGATTCACGAATCCGCACTGAGCGACAGTTCCATTGAAGCACTTTCTACGCTCCGCAATGGAGTTCTTCGAAGACGTTTTCAGAACAAATTCAGATCAATATCAGCCAGATAAAAGGACGAAAGCTCGCGCAATCGGGCCTAATGACCTCATGCTCGACGGATCGAGGAGGGACGAGAGCGTGAGACGAGAGACCCGTGCAAAGTACCCGAGGCATCATGTCCGCAATAGTCAAATTTGCCGAAATGGGAAGTGCAGCCACATCGCGAGCGAGACAACGGTGGCTATGAAAGGGGCGACGGAAGTTCACCGCGCGCTCTGCGCGCCCGAATTGCAGCACCTGGGTGCCTTTGAATTCGCCTCAACAATCATACCGGCGCGTCACGTGAGCGGGGATTTCGTTCACAGTCTGCAGCATCGTGGAAAGACCTTTATCGTTTTGGGCGACTTAATGGGCAAGGGACTCTCGGCGGCGATGTGGCTTACACACGTCATCGACCTTGTGCATCGTGCGGCAGAAGGATCGCAAAACGTGTGCGATCTGTTGAGCCGGCTTAATTCGGAGATTTTGGAGTCGCGGGTCCGAGCGCCTCTAATGAGCGCAGTAGCTCTGTGCTTCGAGGAAGGCAGCAGCGTGGTTTCGTGCGCGCTGGCCGGGCACCCGCCTGCTGTGATCATTCGGGGCGACGTTAACTTTGAGATTGCGACTGCGGGTGGCCCATTGCTGGGGGTGTTTTCCAGTCCACGATATGAGTGCCAAGACGTCGATTTGAGAAGAGGCGAATCGATCGTTGCCTTTTCTGACGGGCTGATAGAAAGAAGGGACCATCGTGAAGATTTCTCGATCGGATGGGTCGCAGCGCTGGCAGCGAAAGCTGCTGATGCCGCACCGCTGTTGACGATATCAACCCTGCTCGATGCCTCTACTGATTTGACGCGGGAGAATCGACTGGACGACACGAGCATCATGGTATTGCGGCGCTCAAAATGAGGTGCGAGACCTGGCGGCCTCCCGCCGAACCAGTTTTCAAGACGAGCACTTCTCCGCAGGAAACGACTTTCAGAAAACTCTCAGCCAGATTTCAGGTTGATTCAAGGACTTCCATTCAATGCGTAGATAAGCTCGTTGCATCACGTGGGGATACCGGATGCAGCCGGGGCCCGAAGAGAGAGGATGGAAAGTTCATGATGAAGCGAGTGACAGTCTTCGTGTACGGCGTGGTGAGTTACGCCGTGTTTTTTCTCACATTTCTTTATGCCGTTGGGTTTATCGGGAATATGGTTGTCCCGAGATCACTGGACTCCGCAGCGCGGGTTCCGTTCTGGCAGGCATTGCTGATTGACACGCTGCTGCTGGGCCTATTTGCCGTCCAGCACAGCGCGATGGCGCGGCCGGCATTCAAGCGGTTTCTGACAAAATTCATCCCGGAGCCGGCTGAGCGCAGCACATATGTTCTCTGCTCGAGTCTCGCGCTCATAGCTATGTTCGCGTTCTGGGAGCCGATCGGCGGCGTGATCTGGGACGTCGCTGATCCTGCAATCCGGAACGCGATTAACATGGTATTTGGTTTTGGCTTCGCTTTGGTTCTGGTTACGACGTTCTTAATCAACCACTTCGACCTGTTCGGACTTCGGCAGGTGACGTTGTTCCTGGCAGGGAAGCCATATACGCACCTCGAATTCCGTACTCCGCTCTTCTACAAGTTTGTGCGGCACCCTTTGTATATTGGGTGGTTCATCGCCTTCTGGGCGACGCCCACCATGACGGGCGCGCACCTGCTTTTTGCGGTCATGACATCGGTGTATATCCTGATGGCAATCGGCTGGGAAGAGCGCGATCTCGTAACGATTCACGGAGCCCATTACGAGGACTACCGGAAGCGGGTGCCGAAGCTTATGCCATCACTGGTGCCGTACCGGATGGAGAAAGAACCGGCGAGGAGTTATCGTCCGGTGGCATAGGTCCCAAAGAGGCGGTCGAGGCGGAGGGGCGGCTTCAGTGTCGCCCTTCTTGTTGTCTATGACGCAGGGGCCGATTGCCGCAATCGGTCGAAAGTCTGAACGGTGTGCTCCCAACCAAGAAACTCATGCAAAGACCGGAGGAAGATTCCCCATGCGGGTTCCTGCGGTAGCACCAGGTGGTTGCGGCTAGGGAGTTCGATGAATTTTGCGCCGGGAATTCTCGCGGCCAGGAGACGACTTTCCGAGACTGGGATCGCCGCATCGTCTTTGCAATGTAGTACCAGAGTAGGGCACTGGATCTTGGGCAGGAGATCCAGAACGTTTATCTTTCCTGCTTCGGCGAGGAGTTGTACGGCGTTCTCCGCCGAGGTGGTTCTTCGCTGCAGTTCGTTGAACCAGTTGGCTTGTTCGGGTGTCGCACCTGGCATGAATAGTGTCGTCCACAATTGCCAGAAGGCCGGATTATCCCTTCCCCATCCTAGTCTCACGAGAGTGAGAAGTGCATTGCGGCGTTCGATTTCGGAAGGCAAGTTACGGAACAGCCAACCGCGGGAATATGCACCATAGAGGACGAGTTTGCTGACGCGCTCTGGGAAACGAGCGGCGTACGATACCGCGACAGCACCGCCCTGCGAGATCCCAAGAAGAGCGAACCTGTCGAGTTCCAGGGTATCGATCAGTTGTTCAAAGTCGCGTACCCAGGCCTCAAACGAAAAATCAGAAATGTTCCAATCGGATAGGCCGTTACCTCGTTCATCGTAACGATACAACGTGTGGTGTTTCGTGAGCTCGGCCACCCAGTGGGCCCAGATCGGGCTTTGCCATTCAAACTCGAGGTGATTCAGCCAATTGGCTGCTTTGACGAGAGGCGGGCCCGAGCCGCACCGGGAGTAAGCGATGTTTACCCCATCCTTGGTCCGAAAAGACTGGATTTCCTGTGACGGGACTTGAGGGACTTGTCCTGGGAGAACATTGTTGACAGTGAGATCGACCTCGGCGGTGAGCCTTCGAACGGGGCAAAGAAATCGGTAGCCCTGGCGAGGAACGGTTTCAAGGAACTTGTTCCCCTTGTCCCCGAGGAGTTTTCGAAGTTGCGAGACGCAGTGATCGAGATTGTTTTCTTCGACAATCCTGCCCTGCCAGATCATCTCAAGAAGCTCTTCCTTTCGGAGGAGTTTGGCGGGGTTCTGCACAAAAATGCTCAAAGTCTCGAACAATTTTCCGCGCAGCCGGATTTCGACGCCGTTTCTCAGAAAACGGTGTTCATCGACATCGAGGGTGAACTCTGCAAAGGTGTAACGCTCCATACATCCTCCGCCTCGGCATGTTCATGATGAGGCCGATTATCCCGCTGACGCAGTCGCGGATTCTTGATTGTCGATTCTCGTCCACTCGAGAAACGCGGAGAGCTCTCGGACGAAGATTTGCCATCCGGGATCTCCCGGGCTGACCAGATGCGACCGGCTGGGCAACTCAACGAAGCGTGCCCCACGAATTCGTGTGGCAATCAGTCGGCCTTCCTGAACAGGAATAGCCGCGTCGTCGCGCGAATGGAGGACGAGGGTTGGACAGGAGATCTTTGGCAAGAGGTCGAGAATCTTGATCTTGGGGAATTCCGACATCATACGCACCGCATTCTCGGGCGAAGTTGAGATTCGTTGAAGCTCATTCAACCAGTCCATTTCGACGGAATCCGCATCCGGCCGAAAGAGCGTGGTCCAGAGCTGGCGGAAGGCGGGATTGTCGCGCCCCCACCCGAGCCGAATCAGCGTGAGCAGTGCGTTGAATTGCTCCGTAACGCTGTCGCCGGGTGCCGGCCATCCATTGGCGAACGCGCCGGTGAAAATCAGCCTGGTGACTCGTTCAGGATGACGGACAGCATATGCGGCAGCCACCGCCGCCCCCTGGCAACCGCCAAGAATTGCGAACTTCCCAAGGCCGGCGGCGTCGACGAGTTCCTCGAAGTCCTGAATCGTGCGTTCGAAGGAGAAGTCGTCGACATTCCAATCAGAAAGGCCGCTGCCCCGCTGGTCGTATCGAACGAGGGTGTGATGGCGCATGATTTCGGATAGCCAATGCCTCAAGAAGGGGCTCTTCCACTCGAAATCCAGATGGTTCAACCAATCGATGGTTCGAACCAGAGTCGGTCCACTGCCGCCCTTGGTAAAAGCGATACGCACGCCATCGCTGGCGGTAAAGAATTGGATTTCCTGGTCGGGTGCATCGGATCTTTGGACAGCAGGTTGGAGTTCCACCAGGTGCAGGGGATGAACTGGCGTCACGTTTGCAGTGAATCTATATCCGTGACGTGGAACAGTCTCGATGTACTTTGCGGGATGAAACAACTTGCGAAGCTGCGAGACACAGTGATCGAGATTGTTTTCCTCGACGACAGAATCAGGCCAGACCGCCTGCATAAGCTCGTCCTTCCGGACGAGGCGACCTGCGTTCTCTACCAACACACGTAGAGTGTCAAACAACTTGGCTCGGAGGCGGACTTCCTCATTGCCAGAGATGAGTCTTCGCTCACTCGCATCGAGGTGATACGGGCCAAAAACGTACTTCGCCACTTTTCCTCGGCGGCTCAGGTCCGTGGGCGTACTTGGACCGGCCTCGCCCCACCTTGGTGCCGTATTCTATCAGCTCCTAATTGTAGAGTGGAGGGATGGATCTTCGTACCACCGATGGGGCAGGCTACCGGGCGAGAAAGAAACTTATAGCGCAGGCTCGGGTTTTTACAGATGTAAGTTAATACTTACATATAACTTTACATAACGGTGAGGATCCTATGCTGAACAGAATAAAAGGGGTGTGGATGGCATGGGTCTTGGTGTCAGTGCTTGCGCTCCCGGCGTTTGCAGGAGAGCGCCGGGGAGATGCGAACGACCAGAAGATCCAGCAAGAAGTGAACAATGTACTTAATGGAAAGAAGGAGTGGAGGGATGTTCGGGCGAGAGTGAATGACGGAGTCGTAACTCTAAATGGTGAGGTTCCGCTGTATCGCGATAAGAAAAACCTGGAACAGAAGATTGGGAAGCGGAAGGGAGTAACCGGAGTTCGCGACGATGTTGAGATCGCGGGCACCACGGCTTCCGACCTGCAGTTGCAGGATACGCTGGCGAACAAACTGCGCTATGACCGCGAAGGTTTCGGCAGCGTGTTCAACAACCTGACGATTGGTGTGAACAGCGGTGTGGCTACCGTGGGCGGGACGGTGCGCACTCCATACGACAAGGAATCGGCGCTTAACCTGGTGGAGACTACGGCGGGAGTGAAGAGGGTGGTGGACAACATTAAAGTCGCACCGACTTCGTTCTACGACGATCGTCTGCGACTGGAAGTTGCGCGCGCGATCTACCGCAGGTTGCCACCAGGGTATGCACTTGATCCGCAGAGACCGATACGCATCGTGGTTGTAAACGGCCATGTGCAGCTCGATGGCGTGGTGGGCAGCAAACTCGACCGGCAGATTGCGGAAATGCAAGCACGGTCGGTGCCGGGAGTGTTCAGCGTGACGGATAACCTGGCGGTGTCGAGTCAGATGGAGTAGTAATGCCGATTGATGAATGACGAGATTCGCATTGACGATTGAACGGCAATGTCGAATGTCGTAACAAACCTGTGGGAGGCAACTGGGCAGGGCTTCCGTTGACCTTACGAGGTCAGTCGGAGGCGCTGTTCAGTATTTCTGGGGGTTGGAGCTTATTGCCGGCTTCGCGGAGTTTCTTCCAGAGGGTTTCGCGGCCCTGGCCGGTCTTAGCGGAGAAGGTGAGCAGGTCTTCTACGCCGAGTTCCTGTCGGATTGCGTTTAGAGACTTCTGCAGCTGCGAACCGGCGCGGTCGCTCTTCGTGACTACGACGACGAAAGGTCGATTGACGTGACGGAGCCAGGCGATAAGTTGGGCATCGCTCTGCTGGGGAGGAATGTTGCCGTCAACGAGGCAGACGCAGAGGGCGAGTGAGGGGCGGGATTCAAGGTAGGGGTTGATGAAGTTCGGCCACTCCTGGACGAGGTCCTTCGGCGCACGAGCATAGCCGTAACCAGGCAGGTCGGCGAATACCAGATCGGGCTTGGGGCGGCCGGGCCAGCGGATTTCGAAGAAATTGATGGTTTGAGTGCGCCCCGGTGTATTGCTGGTCTTAGCGATCTTACTTCCGACGAGCGAATTGATGAGGCTCGATTTACCGACGTTGGAACGGCCGAGAAAAGCAATTTCGGGCGGTCCCGGCGGTGGAAATTGCCGCGGGTCGGCACAGGCTCGCAGGAACTTGGTCATGATTCGCATTCAGGCGTTGGTTGAAGCCGCTTTCTTGCCGGCACGTTTTCGCACTGAAGCGCTTTCGGCGGGCAAGAAGATGGAAAAGCAGGTTCCACTCTTTTGTGCTCCGGAAGCGGTTCGGATGTGAACGGTGCCGTCGTGCTTACTAATAATATCGCGAGAGACCCACAATCCAAGGCCCGTGCCCTTTTCACCCTTCGTCGTGAAGAAAGGTTCGAAGAGGTGAGTTAGGTGGTCGCGTGGGATGCCACTGCCGCTATCTGCTACGACAAGCCTGACGCCGGATTGCTGCGACCGGCGATTCTGCGCCGGGCGAACACGGATGTGGAGCTTTCCGCCTTTCGGCATCGCGTCTACTGCATTGACGATGAGATTAGAGAAAACCTGGCGGAGTTCTCCAGGGAAAGCGACGATGGAGCAGGCGCCGTTTCTGCGGAAATCGACTTCCACATTGGAGTGGCGAATCTTGGGAGTGTAAAGTTCGAGGACGCTGGCTACGAGTTCGCCGATATCGACGTGGATGGGCGAATGAGACTCACGGTAGAAGGCGAGGATGTTACGGGTGATCTGGCTGACACGGGCAAGCTCGCTCGTGGCCATGTTGATGAACTTCTGCGAATGCGGGCTGAGGGATGCGTCCTGCGCGACGAGGTAGAGCAAATTCGTGACGGCGGCGAGAGGATTGTTGATCTCATGGGCAAGGCTGGCGGCCATTTTGCCGGCGGTGGCGAGCTTCTCGCTCGTGCGCAAGGCCTTTTCCGCGCGCTTGCGTTCCGTGATATCCATGTAGGCGGCGAGGGTCCCGCGCACATTGCCCGATTCGTCGAGCATGGGAACGGCGTGACCGAACATGTCGATGTGGCGGTCATCGGTCACGAGTTCAAATTCTTCGTTGCGGATTTCCTGTTTCAGGCGGGCGGCCTTCTGCTGAGGTAGTTCATTGGGCGGGATCTCCACGCCCTCGCGGAGGAAACGATAGGGCAGGCTGCGAGCCCCCGGGGAACTAGACGAGAGATTCTGAGCCCCGTCCTTTACCCCGAGCATTTGGGCGAAAGTCGGATTAACCCGAATGTCGCTGGATTCGGCATCGAGGCCGACGGCGACGGCTACAGGCATGGCGTGCATGAGGGCTTCGAAATCGGCGACCTTGCGCTGAAGTTCGCGATTGAGTTGGACGATCTGTTGTTCCGCTTCTTTCTGGTCGCTGATATCCCAGTTGACGCCGAACAATCGGATGACCTGACCGGCGTCGTCATAGACCAATTCGCCGAGGGTACGAATCCAGCGGGTGGTTCCGTCGGGCCAGATGATTCGGAATTCGGCGCGGTATGCCTTTTCCTGCTTCGCAATGAGGCGACTCATCAAGTCTCGAATGCGCGGCAGGTCGTCGGGATGGACGCGGTTTTCGAACAGTTCCAGCGTGGGCTTGGTCGAAACCGGGTCAAAGTTAAGCAACTCGTACTGCTCGGGGGACCAGGAGATGTCCCCGTTGACAACGTTCCACTCGAAAGCTCCCATATGGGCAGCGCTGAGCGATAAACGGCGAAGGCGTTCACTTTCGCGAAGCGCCTCTTCCTGATGCTTGCGGCTGGTGATATCGAAATTGACGCCGATGCTCTGGATGGCTTCGCCATGCTCGTTGTAAACCAGTTCGCCAACAGCCGCTACCCAGCGGATTGCACCGTCAGGAAGTTGAATACGGAATTCGGTGACGTGCCGGGGTTCGTGATTGGCGACCAGGTACTCCCATTCACGATAGAACCGCTCGCGATCCTCGGGAACGATGTGCCGGAAGGCAGTGACTGGCGTGCCATCGAATTCCTCTGGACGAACTTCAAAAAGTTCGAACTCGCGTTCTGTCCATGTGATCTTTCCAGTGGTGAGGTCCTGCTGCCAGACCCCCATCTCAGCGGCGCTGAGGGCGATGGAGCGGAGTTTCTGGATTTCCCAGACCTCCTGCTCGTGGGCTTTCTGATCGGTAACGTCCGAGTTGACTCCCATCATACTGATGGGGGTACCGGATTCGTCGTAGTTGAATTCGCCGACGGAGTTGATCCAGCGGACCTTGCCGTCGCTGGGGCGCCGGATGCGGAATTCGAAGCGGAAACGCCGCGCGTGATTGCTGGTCAGACGGTCGTATTCCCGGTCGATGGTAACGAGATCTTCGGGAAGGACGAGGCGACGGAAGTCATCGCGGTGATCGGCGAAATGCTCCCGCGACATGCCGAAGAGTTCGAACTGACGATCAGACCAGCGAACCTTACCTGAAGAGATCTCCTGGAAGAAGACGCCCATTTGCGCTCCTTCGATGGCGAGCAGGCGCAGGCGTTCGCTCTCCTGGAGCGCGTGTTCGGTCGCTTTCTCGTCAGTGATGTCGCGACCGATGCCCATCAGCTTCCATGAGCCGCGACCATCCTGTATGAGGCCTCCGCGAGAACTTACCCAGTGATAGGTGTTGTCATTCCAGCGCAGGCGGTAGTCGCAACTGTACTGGCCTTCACCTTCGAACGCGCGTTGAATGGCTGCGTGGACACGGTCGCGGTCGTCGGGATGAACATAGTCGAGCCAGGCGGAGACGGCGATGGATTCGGCGTGTCCGGGGCCGCGATAGAGGCCCATGTTATCGGAGCGGAGGATCTGGCCGGAGCCGACTTCGATCTCCCACGGCCACATCTTCCCGGCGACGTAGGCGGAGCGAAGGCGCTCCTCGTTTTCGATGAGTTGCTGCTCGACGAGTTTGCGCTCGTCGATGTCCATGGCGGCACCGGCGAAGACAGGTACTTGGCCCGGATCGTGGATTCTGCGGCCGCGATCATAAATCCAGTGGTAGCGGCCGTCGGGCCAGAGAAGGCGGAATTCGTCTTCCCAAAGTTCGCCGGTTTCAATGGCGCGACGCATGCCCGATTCGACTCGCGGGCGGTCTTCGGGGTGGACGCGCTCAAGCCAGTCGATGAACGTTTGCTCGGGGCCGAATTGCGGGGTGCCGGTATCGTCCGGCTGCAAAGGCCGGGTGATGACCCAGTGCTCGAGGTCGAGACGGCAGGTCCAGACCTTGGCCGCTGCGTAAGCGGTTCGGAGACGCTCCTCCGTTTCGACAAGGCGGTTTTCCTTCTCGGCGAGGTCGGTGACATCGATCGCGAGCGCGATCATTCGGTGCGCCTTGCGGTCGGGCCCGGCGATGAAATTGGCATGAACCGCGATGTAGCGGATGGTCCCGTCAGGCTGGACGATGCGGAAACGGTCTCGGCGATGCGGGACGCCTGCGGCAACGGCATCCTCGATCGCAGCGAGCGCGCGCGGACGGTCTTCCGGGTGAAGTCGTGCGAGCAACTCGTGCATTGTCCTGGCCCCGTCTTCCGGAGGGATGCCGAGCAGGTGATAACCCTGGGTGCTCCACACGATTTCGCCGGTGTCGAGATCGGCCTCCCAGATGGCGAGGGTGCCGGAGTCGGCGACGACCTGAAGTCGCTGCTGCAGGGAACCGGAATGGGCGCTGGCTACTTCGTGCATCGGGAGTCCCAGGGGGGAACAGCCTGTTTACATATCCTAGTCAGATTCGAGGAAAATGCCAATTTGCCGGCGGCATTTTCCGCGAAAGGCATTGGATTCCCGAGAAGTACTAAGGTTGTCCGAGTAGCTCGAAGGCGGCGGTCGCTTCGGCGCGGATGGCGGTGAGGAGGGCGTCAGGAAGCGCTGGAGCGAAGAGAGACGAGTGTAGTGGGGGCAACGGAATGCCAGTCTTCTGGGATTCGGCCAGTTTGGCGGGATCGGCGGCACCGACCCATATCATGATGGCGGGGACTCCGGCGCGGCCGATTTCGCTGAAGTCTTCCGCACCCATCACGGGCCTGCCGGGGAGGACATGGTCGGCGCCCATTGACTTCGTGAGGGCAGCAGTCAGGCGTTCTGAAAGTACGGGGTCGTTGTAAGTGGAATGCACGGACTCCGGGTTGGTGATCTCGGGCATACGCGGAGCGCCAGCGGCAGTCGCTTCGGCGTCGCAGATACGGCGGATAGCCGTCATAGTGTGTTCGCGGACTTCGTCTCGGTAACTGCGAATAGTGAGCTGGAGTTTGACCTCGTCCGGAATGATGTTGCCGCGAGTGCCTCCGTGAATGGACCCGACGGTGACGACGGCTGGATCGAAAGGACTGGTCTCGCGGGAGACGATGGTTTGCAGCGCGAGGATGATGCGAGCGGAAATCACGACGGGATCGATGGTGTGGTTGGGATAAGCTCCATGTCCGCCTTTACCGAATACGGTGATCTCGATGGCATCGGAGCTGGCGAGAGCGGCGCCTGAAACGATCGCAACGGTGCCGGCGGCGTAGTCGGGCGAGTCGTGAATGGCGATCGCGAAATTGGGCTTAGGGAAGCGGGTGAAGAGACCGTCCTGCAACATGGCACGTGCACCTTTGACCTGCTCCTCTGCCGGCTGTCCCATCATGACGACGGTTCCGCGCCAGCGGTTCTTGTTTTGGCTGAGCAGCGTGGCGGTGCCTAGCCACGAGGACATGTGGAGATCGTGTCCGCAGGCGTGCATGACGGCAACTTCGTGCCCCGAGTCGTCCTTAGCCACGACTTTGCTCGCGTAAGAAAGGCCGGTGCGTTCGAGAACGGGAAGGGCGTCCATGTCGGTGCGGATCAGGACGGTAGGGCCGGGACCGTTCTTCAGGACGCCGACGACGCCAGTGCCACCGACTTCTGTGGTCACTTCGAAGCCGAGTTTGCGAAGAGCATCGGCCATCTTCTGCGCAGTTCGGATCTCGTGCGTCGAGAGTTCGGGGTGCTCGTGCAGGTCGACGTAGGTGGCCTGAGCGGCAGGATAGATAGCGTCGACATCCTGCGCAGATGGAGCGAATTTCTGGGCGAAGGCCAACGGGGAGCAGAGGAGCAGGATAAAAAGAGCTACTCGGGACATGGTGCAAGCAAAGTACGCGAAAAGAGAGCAACAGGCAAGAATACGACGCACCTCAGGATGTCAATGGGGCCGTGCCATCGGAAACTGCCGGTCAGGGCACTTCCAGTCGCGCCCAGAGTAGACGACCGATGTTATCGCGGGAATAACCTCTTCTCAGCCTGGAGCAGGGCGTCGTACATCTGATCGAAGCTGTCGATGGCGAATAGAATGCTGTGGATCTCGTCGACCTTGACGGGCGTGTCCAGGACGGTGTCGAGGTCGAACGGTTCGACAGCGCATTTGCCCTCGATCACAGCGCTGGATTCTCCATGGGAACTGATAACGCCGCTGCCGAAGATCTTCAATTTGCCGCGCTGCCGGATGAGGCCGAACTCCACGGTATACCAGAAGACGCGGCCAAGTTTCTCCAGGGCGATATCGTCGTGCGCAGAGAGGCAAAGCTGGCCGTAGTACTGGAGGAAGTCGGCGAAGACCTTATGGGCGTGCATCGGGACGTGGCCGAAGACATCATGGAAGATGTCGGGCTCTGGAGTGTATTCGAGGCTGCTGCGGTCACGAAGCCATGTGGTGGATGGGAAGTGCCGGGCGGCGAGCATTTCGAAGAAGGCCAGAGCCGGTAAGAAGCCGGTTACAGGAGTCGTGCTCCAACCTGTTCTGGGCTGCAGACGGCTGGTGATGTTGGCGAGGTTCGGGATCCGGTCGTTGCGGATTCCGATCGCCTGATAGCCGTCGAGATACTCGGCGCAAGCGTGATCCTCGATTTGGCTTCGGCGACGTGCGACGAGAGTGGCCCAAGTTTCATGTTGCTCGGGAGTGTAGGACGCGTAATCCTGTGAACACAGATAGGGTTCCGCGAGCTTGAAGTTGACAGGGTTCTGAGTCTGCATGATGTCTTGTTAGAAGGATGCTGTTGAGGGTTAGAAGGGTTCATCCAGGCACGAAATGAAAGGTCCGCGATACGCGGACCTTTATTGATCACTCCAGAGTTGGCAATCACTGATGTGCGGTTGCCGTGTCCGGTGGCGGCTGCAGGGCACCGAGGCCGGGAGTTTCCTCTTCGGCCGGGACGTCGGGCAGCGGGCGTTCGAGGGCGTGGTGCAGGACCTCGTCCATGGTTTCGACGAATCGGAGAACCATCACGGTCTTAAGGTTATCCGGGACCTCTGCGAGGTCTTTCTCGTTTTCCTTCGGCAGAATGACCTCGAGGATGCCGGCGCGTTGAGCGGCCAGCAGCTTTTCTTTCAGTCCTCCGATGGGAAGAACCTTACCGCGAAGGGTGATTTCGCCGGTCATTGCGACGTCGCGACGCACTGGAATTTTGCTCAGTGCACTGGCGATGGCCGTAGCCATGGTGATGCCGGCCGAGGGGCCGTCCTTGGGGATGGCGCCTTCGGGCACATGGATGTGGATGTCGACGTTGCGATAAAAGTCGCGCGGCAGGCCGAGGCGGTGCGAGCGGGAGCGAACATAGCTCATGGCGGCTTGCGCGGACTCCTGCATGACGTCGCCGAGTTTGCCGGTCAGAGTCAGCTTGCCCTTGCCATCGACGACGGCGACTTCGGTGCTGAGGATTGAGCCGCCAACTTCAGTCCAGGCCAGTCCGGTGACGAGACCTACTTCGCTGCGTTCGTTAGCGAGCGTATCGCGGAATTTCGCTACGCCGAGGTAATCGGCGGTGTTCTCGCCGTTGATTTCAATCGCGAATGACTCACCGTCGTGGACGACTCTGCGGGCGACCTTGCGGCAGACGTTGCCGATCTCGCGCTCGAGGTTGCGGACGCCGGCTTCGCGCGTGTAATAGCGGATCATGGAACGGAAGGCGTCGTCGGTGAACTGGAGATTCTTCTCCGTCAGGCCCGCCTGCTCACGCTGCTTGCGCTGCAGGTACTGCTTGGCGATCTCGACCTTTTCGGGCTCGGTATAGCCGTGTAGGCGGAGCACTTCCATCCGGTCCTGTAGGGCCGCCGGGACGGTGTGAATGACGTTCGCCGTTGCGATGAAGAAGACCTGCGAGAGATCGTACTCGACGTCCAGGTAGTGGTCGACGAACATGTAGTTCTGCTCGGGGTCGAGCACTTCAAGCAGGGCGGCAGACGGATCACCGCGGAAGTCCATCGACATCTTGTCGATTTCGTCGAGCATGAAGACCGGGTTCTTGGTGCCGGCCTTCTTCATCATCTGGATGATCTGGCCCGGCAGGGCGCCGATGTAGGTGCGGCGATGGCCGCGGACCTCGGCTTCGTCGCGCACGCCGCCGAGCGACATGCGAACGAACTTGCGTCCTGTGGCCTTGGCGATCGACATGCCCAGCGACGTCTTGCCGACGCCGGGAGGTCCGACGAAGCAGAGGATCGAACCCTTGGGGTTCTTCACCAACTGGCGGACGGCGAGGAATTCGAGGATGCGCTCCTTGATCTTCTCCAGACCGTAGTGATCTTCGTTCAAGACTTTTTCGGCGAAGTCGATGCTGCGGACTTCCTTGGATTTCTTTTTCCACGGCACCGCGAGCAGCCAGTCGAGATAGTTGCGGCTGACGGTGGACTCGGCCGACATCGGCGGCATGGCTTCGAGTTTCTTCAACTCGTTGATGGCCTTGTCGTGAACGTCTTTTGGCATGCCGGCGGCGTCGACCTTCTTCTTCAATTCGTCCCACTCGCTCTTTTCGCCGCGGCCGAGTTCCTTCTGGATCGCCTTGATCTTCTCGTTGAGGTAATACTCGCGCTGGGCACGTTCCATCTGGCGTTTTACGCGCGACTGGATGGTACGGTCCATGTTCAGCTTCTCGATTTCGATGTCGAGCACGTCGGCAACGCGGTTGAGGCGCTCGACGGGATCGAAGATTTCGAGCAGTTCCTGCTTTTCCTCAATCGAGAGCTGAAGGTTTGCGGCGATGGTGTCGGTGAGTTTGCCCATGTCGTCCATGCGGACGTGGGCGGCCATGGTCTCGTAATTGAGCGATTGGCAGAGCTTTACGTACTGCTCGAAGAGCGAGATGACGCGCTGCATGGCGGCTTCGGCCTGGGGCGTCATTTCGGGCGTGTATTTAACAGTGCGGACAGTTGCGTCGTAATAGCCGTCGGTGGTCTCGACTTGGAGAATTTTGCCGCGTTCGATGCCTTCGACAAGGACCTTGATGTTGCCGTCGGGCAGTTTGAGGCTCTGGACGATGTTGACGATTGTGCCGACCTGGAAAATTTCGTTCGGCTTGGGTTCGTCGACGCTGGCGTCGTGCTGGGTGGCCAAGAAGATGCGTTTGTCACCGGCGAGAGCTTCCTCCAGGGCGCGGACGCTCGACTCGCGACCAACCACGAACGGGGTCATCATGAAAGGGAAGATGACCACATCGCGGATGGGCATCATCGGCAGCTTTTTGGTTTCGAACTTTTCCTTGGTCTGGCTCACTCGCCATGCCTCCCGTGGCACCCGGCTTCGCTTACAGAATCGAAGCCCTCGAACCCCTTGGGCCCACTAAAACTACGTTATTCGCAGCCTACTACATCGACCGTAGCGCTTCAACCGATGCAACCCTCACGCTAGTAACGCGAAAAGGTCACTAAAGAACCGGATACTGCAGTGCCGATACGGGAGCCAAACAGAGTCAGCAACTTAGGAGCTGAGGTACAGCGAATGTGCCGCGAAGGTTTGAGACAAAATTCCCGGATTGAAATCGGTGTACAAATCCAGTTGCAGATACGCGCATTCGATAAGGTGGTGCGGGGAGGGGGACTTGAACCCCCACGCCCGTGAGGGCAACAGCTCCTAAGGCTGCCGCGTATGCCATTTCGCCATCCCCGCACACGCTGAGGAGCGATACGCTCCAATAAGGGATTTCATATTTATTGTGCCATGGTTCGGTGAGAGGCACCAGAGAACTCAAGGGCCATTCTTCGTCGCAAGATAGTAGTGGTTCTCACCTGCGTCTGTTCGTTCACCCATGATTACAAGGCCGTTCTCTCGCAGGATTTCCCGGTAACGTTTGTCACCCAATGAAACGGACTGAAGACCAGTCACAGAATCTTGCCAACTCAAGGGTTCTGTTGGGGCGGTGAACAGAAAATGGCCGCACGGGTGGAGGGCTGTCGCAGTCTTCTGTATGAGGAGCCGCTGGGTATCGGCCTCCAGCAGAAAAACCAAACCGCACGCAACCACACCATCGAACCTCCTGCTGAAGAAGTTGGAGTCTTCTATGGCAGCGCATTCGGTTTGACAGTCAGGGAAGCGGCGGCGAAATTCAGAAATTAGGGTGGGAGAGGCGTCTATACCGAAGACGGAGATACCTTGGTTTACCAGGACCTGAGAGATTGGAATGCCGTGACCGCAGCCGAGGTCAAGGACGCTGGCATCTTTCGGCAGGGAGCGAGCCCAATCTTGAAGAATGTCCGCACCGATTCGAGGGTTGCGCACGCGGATGAACATTTCGGCGCAGGCCTCGTATCCGTTCGACTTGTCTTTCAAGTTCATCTGCTCCGAGGAGTGTAACCGGTCAGGCACGACACGAGCCCCCACGAAAATCTGAGTTCCAGAATTCTCCAACTTGCGCTAAGATTCGACCACTGTATAGCTCTCCCAGATCGCTCCCCCGAAAAGGGCTAGTCCCTTTTGCATCAGCTCGTGCCCTTGGCTGGGTAGATGTCGACGAGGACTGAATACCGATGGAGACGTTCGGTTTATTTGTGACATTTCTCGGCGCGGCACTGTGGTTCTATGGCGACTACAACAGTTGGCCTGCCAGCTACATGGCGGTGATCCTGCTGGCCACGGCCATCAGCGTCGCTTACCTGAACGCGCGATACCGGTTTCATCTCTGCATTGTGCTGGCGATCGCGGTGATTGGCTCGGAGTACTACATCAGGACCAACGAGCCGGTTATGAGCGACATATACCTGGTTTCGCCGAGCATGTGGACGCTGGGCGGAATGGCGGTCGTACTGGCGATGCTTGGTTGTGTCGTGGGTGGTTTCTGCCGGACAGTGCTGGGACCCGAAGAACACCCTCACGGCTTCTGATCCGCGATACTGGTGCCTGCTTCTGTTACTCTTGACGGGTTCGGAGAAACCCGCATGACCATTCCTAACCAGCCTGAAATCAAAGTCACAAATTCAGAAGAGTACCGAGACGGCTATTCCAACAGCGTGCAGGTGCGTGTAAACGTATGGGACTTCTTCCTCGTGTTCGGAACGCTTGTTCCTATCGAGGACCGTGTTGAAGTCCGTAACTTCCAGGGAATCTACCTGAGCCCACAGCAGGCGAAGGCGCTGGCGACGATCCTGGCGCAGAACGTAGCAAACTACGAGCAAACCTTCGGCGAAATCAAACTGGATCCGAAACTCGCGCCGGGGCCGATTCACTAATCCATGGGTTCGCGCGAAAGCTTGCCGTTACCCCTCCCGCGGACGGCGTACGGGTTCGCGGGCATCTTCTGCGCCATCTGGCTGCTGCATGGGCCGGTGCTGCGGTTGCCATATTTCTGGGATGAGGCGGGATACTTCATCCCGGCCGCGCGCGACTTCTTGCTCACCGGCGACCTGATTCCGCATACAACTCTGTCGAACGCCCACCCTCCACTCGTGATGATCTGGCTGGCCGGGTGGTGGAAGCTGAGCAACTACACGCCCGCGGTGACGCGCACAGCGATGCTGCTGGTGGCGGCGTTTGGGCTGCTCGGCTTGTGGAAACTGGCGCAGCGTGTAGTGAACTCGAAAGTGGCAACCGCGACGGTGATTCTGACCGCGCTGTACCCCATCATGTTCGCGCAGTCGTCACTTGCACAGTTGGATATGCCGGTGATGGCGCTGACCCTGTGGGCGCTCTACTTCTATATAGAGGAGCGGCGCTGGCTCGCGGTGCTCATGTTTTCGCTCGCGGCCTTGACGAAAGAGACGGCACTCATCACGCCGTTTGTGATCTTCGGCTGGGAGGTGCTGCGGGCGGGCATCTCGCGGGTGAAGAAGGAGAAGGCGCCGATTCGCTTGGGCGCTGCGGCGACTATGCTGCTTAGCTCTGTCCCGCTGCTGATCTGGTATGTATACCACTACTTTCGCACGGGATACGTTCTGGGGAATCCGGAATATCTGCAGTACAACCTGGACTCGACTTTGAGTCCGCTGCGTATCTTTGTCGCGCTCGGAATCCGGCTATGGCACACGTTCGGGTACATGAACCTGTTCGTGCTGACGGTTGCAGCAGCGGTTGTGGTGCGAGAACCGGTCGTCGCGGACAACGGGCGGGACCGAAAAGGAATCGACAGCGAGACGAAGATTCTGTTCGGGCTGATTATTCTCGCGCACGTTGTCGCGTTCTCGATTGTGGGTGGGGCGGCCCTGGCGCGCTATATGCTCCCGGCGATTCCGCTCGTGATTTTGTTGGCGGTTACTGCGTTGTATCGGCACATGAAGCCTTGGACAGTGTGGTGCGGGTTGTCGGCGGCGGCGTTTGTGGTCGCGCTGATTTTCAATCCCCCCTGGAGAATTGCGCCGGAAGACAATCTCGCTTACAGCGACTTCGTTCACCTTCACGCCGACGCGGCGGCGTACCTGCAGAAGAACCATCCGGGAGCGACGGTGCTGACGGCGTGGCCAGGATCGGATGAGTTGAACCGGCCGTTTCTCGGTTACGTGAAGAAGCCCATGACGGTGGTTCGTGTGGAAGACTTCTCAGCCCCGCAAATACTCGCCGCCGTGAAACAGCGCGATCTCTTCGACGCGGTGTTCATCTTCAATACCAAGTACGACCCGCCGAGAAATTTCCTTGCAGGATTTGTGTGGTGGAACCGGCTGCAGGAGCGGTTCTTCGGCTATCACGAAGATTTTCGGCCGGAACAGGCAGCGATGCTGATGCAGGGTCGGATCGTGTGGAGCGAGGAGCGCGGCGGACAGTGGGCGGCAGTGATCATGGTAGAGCACGTGCAAAACGCGAAGAAAATTGTGCCATCGCGTGATCTCATCGGGCCACTGGGGATGGGGAAATCGGGTAATCGGGGAATCTGGTAATCGCAAGATCGGAAGACAACCTCCTCAGCGCTTTGCTTCTGCTAATTTCCTTGCCCGCCTGAAAATCTCAGTAAACATTATTTCGGTGAGTTTGCCGGTGGCCGTGTTCTGGTTGGACGGGTGGTAGGAGGCAAGCAGGATGACGCCGTTGGGCATCGTGTATTCGGCGGCGTGACCGAAGGCGTAGTTCTTCTTCGAGATGGTGTGGCCCTGGCGTTTGAGGAAGTTCAGATAGGCTTCGAAGCCGATGCGGCCCAGGGCGACCACAACTATGACATTCTTCAGCGCGGCTAATTCACGATCGAGATAGGGAGCGCAGGCGGTGATTTCGTCCGGCGTAGGTTTGTTATCCGGTGGCGCGCAGCGGACTGCCGCAGTGATGTACGCGTCGATCAGGCGAAGGCCGTCCTCGCGACTGTCCGCGTTCGGTTGCGACGCGAAACCGGTTTTGTGCAGTACGGGGTACATGAACTTGCCCGAGGCGTCGCCAGTGAAGGGGCGTCCAGTGCGGTTGGAGCCGTGGGCGCCCGGCGCAAGACCAAGAATGAGAACGCGGGCATTCGGGTCGCCGAAGCCGGGCACGGGCTTTGCCCAGTACTCCCAATCGAGATAGGCGCGACGTTTCTCCCGGCCGATAGCCTCGCGATAGTCGGTGAGGCGCGGGCACAGGCGACAGGAGACGATTTCACGGTTGAGGACCGAGAGAGCGGAGGGCATGTCCCAATGATAACGGAAGGACCAGGGGTGGAGCCGACATGAACCATGATGTCGGCTACCGGTGAGACCTCGCCATAGTTCTTGCAAAGGTTCGAGACAGAGAGCGCCTGCCCTGTTGGCTTGCTGGCAGTCACATCTCTAAAATTTAGCCGGATACGAGGCAACAGGCCATCAGATCAGGTGGGCCGTTCCCCGATAGGTCTCAATCCTTTGCCGGCACGATCGGCAGCAGAACAAATGATGGATGCTGCGCATCGTGATAAATCTGCTGGTTCGCCTTCTCCATGTGTGAAGTTTTTCCGAGCGCCTCTCCCGTGTTCAGATTCCGGTCGTATTTCGGAAACGCTGAAGACGAAACTTCGAGCCGGATACGGTGATCCTTCTTGAACATGTCGCAGGTGTTCCAGAGATTGATGTCGTAGGCGTAAATCTTTCCGGGTTCGATCAACTCGGGTTTGTTCATCCCCTGGCGAAACCGCGCACGGACCATGCCATCACTCAGACGTTGGGCGTAGCCATTAGGCCAGACGTCGACTAGTTTGGCCATGAAGTCAGTGTCTTTGGCTGAAGATGCCGCGTAAAGCTGTGCCCGGATGGGCCCGCAGACCAGCGTGTCTTCGGCGACCGGTTCGGATGTATAGACGAGAACGTCCTGCCGGCGCTCCACCTCGCGGTAATCATCGGGACCGCCGATCTGCGCGAACGACGGCGCGGTAATGAACGGCGTGGGATCTGCCGGGTCATAGGTGTACTTGTCCGTGGCATCTTGCGCAGGCGATTGTGGGCTGAGTCTGCCGTCGCCGTCGAGCGTGTTGGCGTGACCGGCGCTCGATAGGAAGTACTTGGTGTATTTTGTGCGAGCGATCGGCCATTCGTTTTCGTCGTCCCAATTGTTCGCACCCATGATGAAAATATGCACCGGCGGTTCCTTGTCGATACCGTTATCGACGCCCCTGAGCCAGTGATCGAACCAGCGCAGCCACAGGCCTTCCATGTCGATCTTGTCGGTGGGGCCGAAATCGACGTCGGCCATCTTGGTAGTGGAGTTGATTGCGTGAGGCCAGGCCCCCATGATGAGCTTCTGTCCCTCGCGGACGGCTTCTGGTTGCGACTTATCCGTCATGCCGATGAAGTTCAGAGGAGTGCCAATCTGCTCGTCGTCGTACCAACCGGAGATGTGCAGCACCGGAACCTTCACGCGATCAAATTTGTCCTGATAGTGAAGAGGTGCCCAGTACGGGCCATCCTGCGCGTGGTCAATATCGTCTTTCCAGCCTTGGTTGGGGCGGCCGGCGGCTTCGTCCAGGTCATACAACGGGAGGTGCCACATCAGCTTCTTCCAGTCGACAGCGTCCATGTTCTGCATCAAGTGTCCGGCGGTCAGGTGAAGCCAGCTGATGTCGAGGGGCAAGGGCACGCCGGTTGGAAATTCAACGAACGGGTCGGATGGACTGACCATCGCGATCATCGTCGTGAGGTGAGGTGGCTGTGTGACGGCGGTTAGCCACTGAATCATGCCGTTGTACGAGCCGCCAATAGTTGCGACCTTGCCTGTGGACCACGGCTGTTTCGCGCACCATTCGATCGCGTCGTACCCGTCGAGTGCGTCGTGGCGATAGGGAACAAAGGTGCCTTCGGAATCTCCGCGCCCACGCACATCCATCGCAACCCAGACGTAGCCGTGCGTGACGAAGTTCTTCGCGATCTCGTAGGCGCTGGGCTTCGTGTAGGGAGTGCGGCTAAGAATGACGGGGAACTTGCCGGGGGCGTCGGGCCGATAGATGTCGACCGATAACCTGACGCCGTCGCGCATGGTTACCCAGCGGTCGAACTCCGGCTTGATGCCGTACGACTGTTGCTGCGCGAAAACATGAATACCGAGTGAAAGAAAAAAGAGTACGAAAGTAGCCCGGCGAAGCATAGTGCCTCCTCGAGACGAAGTTATGGACCCGCTGCGTGCAGAAGAAAACGAACCGCCTTTTCGGCGAATAAGCCTATTCGGCCCAACGCTCGCCGCTATGCTTGTCGTGCTCAATCCGTTTAAGCATATCCAGCGAGCGCTCGGGCGCGATGTGGGCGCAGGCCACCAGGATGCAGTTCAGCAGCGCGACCGCTGCCGTGTACGAGGCCGCCAGCGACGAATTAGCCACCGACGCGAGCAGATGTGCATCGCAGTGACGAGCCAAAGGACTGAATTCGCTGTCGGTGATTGCCAATGT
>JAVUPY010000030.1 GCA_032252755.1 Terriglobia bacterium | reverse complement strand
CCTCCGCCGGCCCGCTATTTCGGGATGCAGTCGAACGTCTTCACGCGAGAGGCTGCATTCGACCCGGATACTACGACCGATCCGATCTACCCGCAAGTTGCCGATCCGCTGCTGAAGGGCATCTTGTTTGGCGTTTCGCCCGATCCGTTGCGGAGGATGATGGTATCGAGCATCGGCAACAGCATCAACAACGTCGTCATTGAAAAGCAGACCGACCAGGCGCCGTGGAACAGGCCAGCGTATTTCGTGATCACGTCCGATGACGGCATGAAGACAGAGATGACCAACGCGCTGGTAGCCGCCGGCGCTTCCGAGTCTGACATTTTCACGGAGCCCGTCGCACCCGATCTGGTCAAGCTGGGGCTCGACAGCTCGGCGGACGATCTGGTCACCTACATCCGGTACTCCATGCCGGACGACCCGGTGGCGGGTGAGCGTTGGCGTCAGGAGCTGCCCCTCGCGATCCTCCGCGTCCGCGACATGAGTACGCGGCAGTACAACCATCCACTTCCAGTCCCCAAATACACGGATCGCACGGGGAACTACAACTACGATGAAATCAAGTTGTTGACCGACGACTTCACTGCGCTCCAGAAAGCCGTCCTTGCGAGCTGGGCACAACCAGAGGCGACGCCCCTCTCGTTTTTCAGCGCATACAAGAAACTCGATCTCATCGGGCAGCACTGCCTTGGTTATGATGATCCCTATCCGGTGCCTCGTGGTCCAATGGATTGCCTGGGCGACACGCAGGACGCAGATTACCAGATCAGCCTGTCGGCGCCGATTGACGGTGGCGAGGTGGTCGCCGTGGTCGGAGTGCTCTCCAAGGAAACGGGGAACGCGACCTACACGAGCCTGTCGGTGAACTGGTTCCCTGAGCTCATCGGAGTTGCGAATATCGATGACAAGGATCTCAAAGGAAGCGCCGAGGACTTCGGTACAGCGAATTCCGACCTGTTTTATGTGTATTACGTGGCTCGTGACTGTACCGGACTGACTCATTGTCGCGAGATTTCGAAGAAGCTGGTGCCGGCCGGCGAGCTCATCAAATTCATACAGCGCAATTACATCAATCCGGGCTCGAGCAACGGACCGGATCCGAAATACATTCTCAACCCCGTCATGATCGTTCTCAACGGAACGAATCGGCCGACGATGTAGTGAGAAGATTCGGCGAGAGTCCGCCGGTCTGAACGCGGTCGTCACGCTGGCTCGCTCGAATCTGTGAAGGTGGCAGGGCAAATGACTAAGTCAAGGAACGGGTGACTAATTCAGGTACGAGGCAGCGTGGAGGGCTACAAGCTTGGCAACCTCGAACCAAGGAGAACTGCAATGAAGATGCAACTTCCTTTCACTCTTGCGCTGGTCTGGCTCAGCCTGGCGCCCTCGGCCGTTTCACAAAATCTCAATGCCGGGCAAATTGAGCGTACTGCGCAGCAGCTCACGCAGGCGCTGCTAGAGCGAGGTTTTGAGGTTAACCGCGGCTATGTCAAACTTTGGACAATTGAAGATTGTCAATATACCTTTGACCGGATTGGGTTGTGCTTGGGCAACAATCCGGCGGCGCCTTATGTCGTCGTTGCCGCGCCGCCGTGGCCGGATGAGCCCACGATCGCGCAGATCAGGACTGTATGGGGGCCGTCCCCAACGAAGTACGAAGATGTGTTTCGCTTCGATCCACGGGAGGCGCTAATCCTTCTTGTACAAATGCCTCCGCCGGCGCGGTTTTTCTCTGAGGAGAGCTGGATGTTTACGCGGCAGGGGACGTACAACACTGAAAGTGACACCTATAAAAATATGGTTGCTCTGGTACAAACGGGAGTTCTTCCCGACTTCACTCTGCCCATATTTTTCAGGCAAGTTCCTCTCCGCGAGGATATTCCCGAGCGGGTCCTTGTTGGCGCCAGCCTGAGCAACCCAATTAACAATGTGGTTATTGAAAGGCAGGCCAAGACAGCCTTTGGCCAGCAGCGTTATTTCATCGTCACCCCAGACGCTAACATGGACACGGCAATTCGTAGTGCGTTTGCCGGGATCGCGGTAGGGAAAGACGCCATCTTCACCGAGCAGATCCCTTCCAACCTGAATCTCGGTCTCGATCTGGCTTCGGATGATTTCGTCACTTGGTTTCGATACGCGCAGCCGGACGACGGTGGCACACCCGGGACTCCCTCGTACATCTGGAGAAAGAACCTGCCGATTGCCGTACTGCGAGTCAGGCACACCGATCACTCACCTCAGTCGTATCCAGCGTTCACGACGAAACAGCTCGAAACCAGAACGGCTTTCGATGAATCCACGTTCAAGTCCGATCTGAATAGCCTTGTTTCAGCCGTCAGCAGCAAATGGGGACAGCCTTGCAGCGAGTCCGATTGTTCCGACGTGGGAGCAGTGAAGTTTATGGATCTTCAGACCGACCCCATTTCGATGGTTGGACCGCTCTGCACCCTCATCGGGGAGAACTGCCTATTGGACCAGTGGGATGCGGCCCTTCAATTGTATGGCCGCGAGCCAGTCGACCATGGGGAGGTCTATGCCGTAGCCGGCACGCTCGGAACAAGGACTGGGAACGCTACCTATGTTGGTCTCAGCATCAATAAAGTTTCGCAATTCGTGGGGGTAGCGAATCTGTCCGAGGAGGTCCTCCAGGACACCGCCAATGCATACTCGGGAGTAGTAACCGGCAATAAGTGCCCGGCAGTAAACCATACGCAGACCGCCGATTGCTTGTTTCTTTATTACTTCACGCGAGACTGTTCGGTTGTCAAAAACGTAACCGGCGAGACGAACTGTTTCGAGATCGACGAAAAGATGGTCCCGTCGGGGAAAAACGATTCCATCGCGTTCGGCTTACGCGATTACCTCCGGCCCGGGACGGAACGGGGACCTGACTCGTCACACGTTCTGCCTACGATGGTGATCAGGGTTCGTTGAGGTTTTGTAACTGTGCCGGTCACCGTGGCGAGCAGCAACGGCGGCAGCTAGCTGTGGACCGCTCGTGACCTGAGGCGGGTCGAGTTGGCCAGCGGCGGCCGCCTGCCTTGGCAGACCGCGGCGCCGCGTAACGGCAAAAGAGGGTCTCAATGAGAGCACAGCAAATGCCCCGCGTCCTTCTGGTGGACGACCATGCTGCCATCCGCCACGAGTTAGCGCTGGTGCTAACCGAAGAAGGCATTGGCGAGTGCCGCGAGGCCGCGGGACGGGATGAGGCGCTCGCTGCCGCAGCCGGAGAACTGCCGGACCTCGCGTTGGTAGACCTCTCGCCCGGCACCGAAGATGCGCTGAAACTGGTGGCTGAGCTATGCGCGCGCAACGTCCCGGTGCTGGTCTGCTCGACACACGAAGGACCCGGTTTTGTGCGGCGGGCGCTGGCGGCAGGCGCCCGCGGCTACATCACCAAGCGCGAGGCACCGCGGGAGCTGGCACGCGCGGTGCGTGATGTGCTGGACGGCTGGATGCTGATCAGCCCACGCGCGGCGGAGGGGTTGCGCTAGAACTTCACGGACGGATTGTCGGCAAACGACAGTCGGCAAACGGTCAGTTAATAGTTAAGCAACAGCCATGGCGGGGAGGGAACAACTATGACAAACGCAATTTCAACGCATGGAAACTTATTACTCATTGCGGCGCTTCTGGGTGCACTTCCACTGGCAACCACGGCGCAAAGCGGCATCGCGACGCAAAAGGGCCAGCAGGAGAGTGTGGTAGTACCTGTTATGGATGAGTTCACGCAGGCGCTGGTCAGTAACCTCACGGCGCACGGCTTTCAGGTCAGCCAGGGCTACCCGAAGCTTTACACTCAGCAGGACTGTATTGACCATACCTACCCAACGCTAAAGAACTGCTTCGGCGCCAACCCTGCAGCCCCGTATGTAATGCCGGTGGTGAAGTCATGGCCGGATGAATACGTAGACCCGGCAGTAGTGAATGCGTTCGTCGAAACAAATCCCGGGTACAGCGCGACATTCCGGCTCGATCCAGGAGAGGCGATCATGATATACGGCCAGATGCCGCCTCCAGGCCGATACATGGGGCTGCAGACATGGGAGTTCAGCCAACATGGAAATTGGAAGCCCAAGGATTACAACCAATGGGCGAATACGCCGGATCTCCCTTACGAAATGCAATACCTGTTCGACACAATCCCGCCCAATTTCCCGCAGTCTCACCGCATCATCAGCTTCACGGCCCTCGGGGATGTCATCAACAACGTGGTCATGGAGCGGAAATCGGGTGAGAATCCATTTGGGCAGACCCAGTACTTCATCATCACCCCAAGCGCCGCGACGGACAATGCTGTCCGCCTTGCGTTGCAGGCTCAGGGGGTTCCAGACGCCCACATCTTCACCGAGCAGATCCCCAGTAGGGATGATATCGGTCCTATCGGGCCGATCGGAATGGGCAAGAATACTATCGACTTCGTCACCGCGTTCCGTTACGCCGTTGCCGACGACCCGACCGCCGCGAATGAATGGCGATCGACGCTTCCGCTTACGGTATTGCGCGTGCGCGCCCCTGCTTCACTTGGCCCCCTGCAAGGCTACAAGTCGCTGATCTTTGAACCGCGAACAGCTATTAGCGAAGACTACCTGGCCGGGGACCTGCGAGATCTTGTCGATGCGGTATGCAGCGACGTCACCAGTAATGCGAACCTTACGAGCACAGACTGCGTTCAGGCGCTGCCTGCGTCCTCGTTCATGCCGGACCTGGTGCGGGACTACGGGTGGATCGGGCCGTACTGCCGCGAGATTGGTATGGACTGCCAAGGCGACCAGCAAGAGGCGGCATATTACTTTTCAGCGCCCCGCTCGCTCGACTCCGGGCAGGTCTACGCGATAGTCGGCACACTCGCCACCGAAACCGGCAACGCAACCTACGTGGGCTTGTCAGCCAACGATGCCTCCATGATGTCGGGTGTCGCGAACGTTCTGGACACGGGCCTCAAAGGCTCAGCGGACTCCTATACAGACACCGTGGGCGACACCGGCAAGTTCTTCGTGCATTACTTTACCAGGGACTGCACCGTGCTAAACAACGTGCCCGGGGGGACTGCGAACTGCACCGGAATATCCGAGGACATGCTGCCGCCGATTGGCAACACGAGCGCGCCAGGAGACCCGGCCCTGCACGGCATGCTCGTCGTGGGGCTGCGCGACTACATCGCTCCGGGAACCGAACGCGGCCCAGAGAATACGAAACTGCTAAGACCAATAATCCTCACGTTCACGCAGCCATAGCCGACTGCTGCGAGTATGTTGGGACGCTGAGAGGCAGCCCTGGAGACGCGAATACTTACCACCGCCACGGCGTGGAGGGAACGACAATGACAAAAGCAATTTCAACGCTCGAACACTTATTGGCGTTCGCGGTGTTTCTGGGGGCGCTTCCACTCGCAACGCCCGCGCAATAAGGGTCACTTTGCGTCGGATCAGCAGTTCAGCCATTTCAATTCGGCTGCTGAACGCGAAACAGAGAGAGGGTTCGTGCTATGACACGTCGATTTTTGGTCACGGGAGTGCTGGTGTGCGCTGTGCTCCTTATAGGCAGTGTGAAGGTGAAATCGTCTACGATGGCGGATGAAACCATCGCCGGCCAGGATGGACGGGCGATCCTTCAACTCATCTATCAGTACAGCTACACATTCGATGGAAGAGATTTGGACGGCTTTATATCGCTGTTCACGGAAGATGCGCTCTGGGAAGCCTACGATGCGGGGGCAGCGACCCCTACGGTCTCGTTGCACGGAACTGAACAACTGCGCAGTGTCATTGCGATGCAGATGAACGACCAAATCAGCAAGGGCATCCAATCACGGCATTTTCAGACGAACACAATTCTCACTCGATTGGCGAGAGATCGCGTGCAGGCGATCACCATGATCATGGTCACCTGGCAGCAGGGGTCGCAACCGGCCACTATAGTCCACACTGGTTTTTACCGGGACGAATTCACCCGGCAAGGCGCGGAATGGAAATTCGTCAAGCGCCAGGCATATCTTGACTAGCCCCGGCCGTAGGACTTATGCAAGGTCCTGGCTCTTATCACGGTCGCGCTATTGTAGGTCGGGTTCATCACGACCCCCGGGTGTGCACAGATGCCATAGTGCACTTCCAAAGAACATGGCCCCAATATCTTCTCGGCTGGTCGCATGATCTGCTGATCTCGACGTTGATGATCTTCTTTATCTCAGTTGCGATGCGCTCTCCAAATATGGAGCTTTTGGGAAAGATCGTCGATGCAAAGCAAATTCCTAGCCGAAGGCAGTCCATACCCACGATAGGCCACGAGATTCCAGTCGAAATGCCGACATTTCGGTTCGAATCGATTACTCGATGAGCGGTTAAGTAAGAATGTGCAGCTCAAACTTCGAGTACCTCAGTGATTTCGTTCGAAACGGGCCAGATGAGACAAATTGCTGCGCGTTGTCCGAGGATTATCTGAATGTCTTTGCAGCAATACCCGAAGCCTCCTTGCGTACGAGGCGCAGGTCTCTGAAGTCAAAGGCCGGAGCCTCGAAAGGCGACAATCGCTTCATGCCTGCACTCTTTGCGGTTCCCGACGAGTCAAGGTGGAATTCTATAAGCGCGTCTCCCTGAAGCAATCGATCATCCCAACGCACCTTGAATGTGTTTTCGCACCATGGGTGAAGCTCACCGTGAAGACTGGGTGTCTTTTCAAATTGAACGAGCAGCCTGTGCTCAGAACTCCGGAACAATACGTCCCCATACCAAGGATCCTCAAACGTACCCTCATATCTTTTGTGGTCGACTACACGGTCTTGTCCAAATGTTCTCGTGGCAAGTAAGGCCGCTAACTTGGCTTGTGTTTGTTGACGATCAGATTCTGCAGATTCGGTGAATAGCGTCAGCCAATCAATGTCACTCATCCCGAGAAATCTATCGAGGACATAGTTCGTGATCGCCTCGAAGGCCTCGTCCTGCTCCTGATTTGTCAGTACCGCGACGCCAAACTTGCGTGAGGGTACCAGCGTCATCTTCGAAGTAAATCCTGGGAATTCACCGGTGTGCCACACTAATCTTTCGCCGCGATAATTCGACAAGAACCACCCTGATCCGTACGACAGCTGGCCGTATTGGAGCTTGTCGGCCGGCGTCGCGGATGAGTCCAGCGGGATTTGCACTTGCGGCCTCCACATCCTTTCCTGTGCGACCTTCGTATAGAGGCGGCGTACGGTCCCTGACGGTGTATGGCAGAGACCCCCATTCAGATGCAGGCGCATCCACGACAGCATGTCTGTGGCGCTGGAATAGATTCCTCCGGCTCCGGGGTTGTTGTTCCAAATAAGCGGTGGTACCGGTCTCAGCATGCTGTCGAGTTCCCGGTACCCCGTTGCGACATTTCCGCTGGCATTCAATCCTTCGGCATTCACGCGAGATGACGTCATGCCCAGAGGGGCGAAGATCCTCTCGGACACAAAGTCGGTGTACGGTTGTCCGGATACCTTCTTAATCAACAGCGCTCCAGCAGCGTAAAGTACATTTTCATAGGCGAATTTACTTCCGAACGGTGCGACTTCCGGCAATGCGCGAATCCGATCGACGACCTCTGCGAGCGTGTAAGTGGTTGGCGGGAAGAACAGAAGGTCCCCTGCGTGTGCCGGCAAGCCGCTCTTGTGCGATAGCAGATCGCCGATCTTCATCTCCTGGGTGGCCTCCAGGCTGCTGAGTCCGAAAAACGGCAAGTAGTCGACCACACGATCCTGCGCCTTCAGCCGTCCTTCACTCTCCAGCATGGCGAAACAGGTTCCAGTAAATGGCTTGGTATTCGAGGCAAGTGAAAACAGCGTGTTTTCCTCGACTGGTGCTCTCGTTGTCACATCGCGTACGCCAAATCCTTGGCAGAACAGCGTGTCGTCGCCGAGCACGATAGCGACCGCAGCGCCGGGAACGTGGAACCGAGCCATGACGTCTCCGATGTACTGCGATAGACCCCGTAGTCTATGGGAGTAGCTAGTCGGGGTTGCGGGCGTGCAGAAGGAAATCCGAGCTTTAGCGGACAGGAGCAGGGGCGTTGCCTTCAGCAGGTCGCGACGGTTCATGGAGACTAGATTACAGTCGCCACTTTCCATGCGGCGATTGCGGGGCGTCCGGCCTCGGCGCCCGTGGGCTCCAAATGGCTGACTGAGCGAAGGTTAGGCTCTTTGACCGGATTAGTCCCCGCAAACGCCGATGTAGCCGGGAGGGATTTTCGATTGTTGCATAATCTCGCTCGCGCCCGCTGAGCACTCTAGCATCCGATTGATGGGCGAAGCTCTCCCCGCCTCGTGTTGCTGTCGAAGGACGGCCAAACCTGGAAATGAGCCCTACAAGGGGTATCAACAGGCCGTTCAACTGACACGTGCTGCGTGATGACCCCGAATCCATTTGACGACGTGTTCAAGTTGGCCGTCCACCTTCTCCCGTCGTTCGCGCCAATTGAACTCGAACAGTTCGTCTGGTTCCATCGGCGTTCCTTCCAGCACCAGCCCGTTCCATGTGTAGTACGCCCCCGTTGGCATCGCCAACCGAAATCCCTTGCCGACTTTGACGGAAGTTGCGGAGAGGAGACGACCACGCCGTCGGCGCGCGCCCCCGGTTCGAGCCGCGTCGTGCTGAGCTTGTAATCGCGTATCTCCATCTGATCGGAGAGAATACCCTTACTCTTCTTCGATTTCTTTTTGTCCGGTTTGCGCCCGTCAATCTGGATCTGTGGCGGCACAATCTCGACCGAGGCGTCCGAGTTGTTAAAGATCGAGTAAGCGACCACCGTCTCGTTCTTCCACTGCCGGACACCGCCAACCGATGTTTCGATTTGGCGGCCCTCCCACTTCGTCCACTCAGGAGCATTGATCTGCGCCTGTTGCGCGAACACCTCGTCGAGAGCCGATCTGGGCGCATTGCTGGAATTGGTTGTCAGTCCGGCCGGACGCGAACTCATCTTCCGCTCCCGGCCTTTGTCCGTGGTCTTCTGCGCTATCGGTCCAGGCGTATCGCCAGCAACCAGAAAACTGCGCGTCGTACGGTACTCGATCAGGAAGTCAACCGGGGGCGTGTCGCTTGCGGCGCTCGCGCCCGCGCTGATCAACTCAATCGTCACATGTTGGCCGGACTTGGTTGCGATTAGTAGATTCGATTGCGCCGGTTCCTTGGTGATGGGTTTGACGTAGACGTACTGCGGCTCGCCCTCGTTGTGCTCGGCCTTGAATGCGCCCGGACTGCCCAGGATCACGGAAGTGACCTCCTCGGGCATCCGGATCGACGACTCGAACTCCGGGCGCAGATTGAGGATCGTCACCTCCCTCGGATCAATCGTGAGCGTGGCGACCCTCGCAGGTACAGCGTGATCCGCTGCAAGCACCGGCAGTGAAAGCAACATCACCGCCAGGAACACCTCGTAATGTCTCATTACTCCTTCCTCCTTCGCACACCTGTCGATGCACGTTTGCGCATCGTGTATTTCTCCCGAACGGCCTCGACGTAGGCCACTACATCCGGGTTGCTATAGTTCAATCGCTTTTCGGCAATCCAGCGATCGCCCGCGTAGTAGGCGGCCGATACCAGCCTCATGTCGCCATGAAACTCCCACATCAGCGCCGTGACGTAACGTGTCCCCGCCGCGATGTTTTCTTCCACGTCGAATGGATGATTGGCTCCGTAACGCCGCGCCGTCGCCGGCATCAGTTGCATCAGCCCCATCGCGCCCTTGTCCGAGACGGCGAGTGGATTCCAGCGCGATTCAACATCGATCAACGCGGCGATCAACTCTGGCGGCACTCGGTAGTGAGCCGCGTAAAGGCGCACGCATCGTTCCGCCTGAGATGCGTCCGGCTGCGCACGAGCGCAAGGCAGCGTGGCAAAGAACAGAAGAAAGAGAGGCAGGATTCTCTTCGTCATTCCGTCGCCTCCGGAACTGTGAGCCTGGCGGCGAACCGCGCGCCATCGTCGAGCAGGCTCTTGAACCCTTCGCGCAAGAGCAGGTGACGGCGGTCCTTCTCCGTCTTCGCCAGGAACGGCAACAGCACGTCGCGCAGGTCTTCCGTCACGTGATCTGTGCCAAGCAACCGAAGTGCGTTGGCGAAGTCGATCATCTCCGAGACCGACGGCGGCTTTTCGAGGGAATAATTGCGGAACGAAAGCGCAATGCCCGCCATTTCTTGATGGAATCTCTCGTCCGCGTCGGGCGTTCGGCTGGCGATGATCTCCGCTTCGCGGGCTGGCGTAGGATGCTCGACGCGCACGTAGAGGCTGCGCCGGCGGATGGGATCGCCCAACCGGCGTTCCTCGTTGCTGGTCAGTACGACAAAGGGAATGCTCTTGGCTTCAACCGTGCCGAACTCGGGGATCGACAACTGCCAGGCAGAAAGAATCTCAAGCAACATGGCCTCGAAACCCTCGTCCACCTTGTCCAATTCGTCAATAAGGAGAACGCACGGCCGCTCGCATTCAAGCGCGCGCATCAGGGGACCCGCCCGGAAGAAATCGCGCCCTTTGAGGCTCGCCTGCACGCTCTGCCAGTCGGCGTGCTCGCCCCGCGCGAATTCCATATAGAGCCGCTGCAACCCCTCGTCGAACTTCCCGATGGCCTGGTCCTCAGTCACGCCCCGGTAGCACTGCAGCCGCTCGATATGCGTCCCGGCTGCTTTGGCGACCGAGACGGCAAGCTGGGTCTTGCCGCTTCCAGCGGGCCCTTCGAGCAGCAGCGGCTTCTGCATTCGCGCCGCCAAATAGACGACCTTGACCATCACCGGATCGATGAAATAGCCGGTTGCCTTGAGCCGATTCGTCAGATCCTCGTTGGACTTAAACATGCAGATGCCTCCACGAATGCAGTTGGAGGATCAATTAAGATCAAAACTCGGTCAAATTCGCGAACGATCAGGCCCGCCGGAGAACTTGGCGAATTGTCAATTTCTGGAGCACGCCGTTTGCAGGGAATCAATTGATTCCCTGCAAACGGCGGTGTACACGTTGCGCGATTCGTTCAGGAATCCGTATTGAGGTGTAACCCCGCTTGGCTCTGGTCCGTTGGCGAGAGAGCCGGATCACTCCCGGTTCCTGGCTGAAAAGCCGCCGTATGGTGTTTTCGCTGAAGAACCAGAGCTTCGCCAATTCCGACACGGTGTAGTGCCTTTCAAGAGTGGGAACACCAAACGCGGTTTGCTGGCTAGGAGCCAGAGATGCACTTTCCAGTTGTGGCTGAAGTTCCATATCGCACCTCAGATGTTGCGCAGGCTATACAAAAAATGCGTGGTCGATTCCGGCGGGAACAGGACCGCCGCGATCGGCTTTTAACCCGCGAGAGTCACTTGTAGCCCCGACTCCGGATTCGGTCAAATTGTCTATTGAATGAATGGAAGCGCTGAACTCGCATTCCTTATGCTGTGGCTTTCGACTTCCTGTCGGAGTGGATCAGCTGCCAGCCCGTTCGATTCACCGGACGCGAGGAAACGGTAGGGGGGCTTTCTGGCCCCTTTCCGGTTGGTGTACCAACGTTCCAGGCGTTGCGAACACTTGCCTGCAGCTGAATCTGCCTGGCCTTCACGAAGGGCGCGTAGCTCTTTTCCGTGATCTTAACCGACGCGTGGCCGAGCAAGAGCGAAACCTGATCGATGGGTACGCCGGCGAGCAGCATCTCCACGGCGAAAGTGTCGCGGAACATGTGGGGATGGCATCGCTTTCTTTCGCCGTCGGCTGTTCTGATATCCGCCGATTTGAATAGGCGGCGATAACTCCGTTGCCAATCGGCAACAGCGCTTTTCGGATCTCCATTGCCGCTCCAGAAGAAGTAGCGGGGATTCGGCTTGGGGCCGGGTGGAATGTCTTCGAGCGCTTCCACTACTTGCGGGGGGAGCGGCACATAGACAGGAGTCCCGGTCTTTGCCTGATAGAGCAGAAGACTATCGCCATTTAGGCGATGCCGTTCGAGAGTCACCGCATCGCGGATGCGTAGCCCGCTCCAACGCATCAGCAGGGTCATGGTGCGAAGCCTTGTCTGATTCGCCTTTACATCTCCGCCTCCGCGATCGCCCCGGCGGATGTAGGTTGCGGCGATGATCCGCTCGAATTCGTCAGGTGGGAAGTAGTCGGTCGGGATCTGCACGACCTTGATCTTCCCGAGACCGATGGCGGGATTCTCGGTGAGGTAGCGGCGTCGTACGCAGGCCCAAAAGAACCCAATCACGCGGCTCTGCTTTTTCTGCTTGGCGAGGGGACCGTCTTCCCAGGTGTTGCGGAAGTTCAGCAGAGTGTCCAGCTCCAGTTCATCCAGATATTCGATCCCCTCGATGCGCGTCCAGACCAGAAACTGTTTGCGGAAGATGGTTTCGAGTTTCTTGAGGGTCGAGGTTTCGACGCTGCGGCTGACGGCATCGGCCAGGTATGCTTCCACTGCTTGCGCCACCGTAACCCTTGGCCGCGGTTTGGGTACGCGTGGCTCAGGGACTTCCGTCCGGGACGCCGGCGGAGGATCGGCCGGAGTGGGAATTGGCGGCGCCGAACCGGCCGCCACCGCGGTGCCGAAAGGCGGCAGGCCGTTGATGAGCGCCTCCTCAAGCTTGACGCGCACGTCTTCGGCCTCGGCCCATTGGCGGGTTTTGGCACTCTGGCGAAAGTAATATCCGTTGACCTGGCCGCCGACCCACTTGGGGCAATTGCAGCGTCGGCAGGCACGGTCTCTTGAAAATCTGCAGGTGGTGGAGTGGCGGGTAAAGACAGAAAGCAGCATCGGGCTCCCACTTCTTCAGGTGAGATTGCCCGCAGAACGGAAGTCGGTCAAAAGGCGCAACGTACAAATTACGTACAAAACTGCGCTTCAATTTTCCCTATGGAAGATAAGCTACTGAAAATAAGTAACTTATAGTTGGTGGAGGCGGCGGGAGTCGAACCCGCGTCCGAAATCGTTGTCAGCCGGGAGAATCCATGCTCAGTCCGGTTCCGAAGATTTCACTTCTGGCGCTCAGAACGGACAAGATGCGACAGAAGCTAGTCCGATGATCTTGCGC
>JAVUPY010000029.1 GCA_032252755.1 Terriglobia bacterium | reverse complement strand
GTTCTACCGGCAAAGAACGGGATACCGAAACCGGAATTGCAAGCGAAGGTTTCCGAGCAGAACGAGCTATTAGCAATGATGGCAACTCATCTTGGGATAACGACCGAACGCAATTCATCACCCAGATGAGAATCAATAAGGTCTTCATGACCACTATGCCTCTCGTGGTCTTCCTTCGTGGTGTGAATGTCGGCGGACACAGGACGTTTCGCCCAAGCACGCTTGCGCGCGAACTCAGCGACTACGGTGTCGTGAACGTTGGCGCTGCGGGGACGTTTGTTGTCTGGAAGCCCGCCTCGAAAGCGAAGTTCCGCGCCGAATTGCTCCGAAAGTTGCCGTTCGAAGCCGACATTGCCGTTTGCGATGCTCGGGATATCATCCGCCTGGCGAAGGACAACCCGTTTGGAACCAAGCCGCCGGGCTCCGATATTGTTCGGTTCCTAAGCGTCGTGACGAAGACCAGCCGTGCCCGGCCAGCGATGCCGATTGCGTTTCCGCCCGAGGGCGAATGGTTGGTCCGGTTGATTGCGTCCAGGGACAGATTCGTTTTCGGCGAATACCGTCGCCACATGAAGACAATCGGCTATCTTGGGAAGATCGACAAACTGTTCAACTCGAATGTGACGACGCGCAACTGGAACACGATCATGGCAATCGTGAAACTTCTCACCGCGGAGACGCCGACATACAGGGCGCCAGCGGCCTCACGTTAGTCAGTGAAGCAACATCCCGCGTACCTGAAGTGGCTATCGAAAACTTCCATTAAGTGGCTATTTCTCGGTTCCCGCCACGGATGGTATTGTCTCTGCACTTTAAAGGGGTGAGATCGTGAAAAGACTGACGGGTTTTGCCGTAACTCTCTGCGCTTTCGTGCTGATGGTTTTCCTTCCTGCCAGCGGCAGCCAGAAAGCGCAAGACAAGACCAATGGCAAGGACATGGTTTACGTCTGTGCCTGCCTGAAGAACAAATCGTGTTCGTGCATGACCGAAGCCAAGATGGAGGGTCCGTGCGCGTGTGGAACCGCAGGTGGGCCGCCCTTGAAGGCCGTTCCAAAGAACAGTGCCTGGGCGAAGGAGAATCGCAAGGAGCTGTCGAAGTAATCCCTGTTGGAGCTAGACTTAGGCCTAACTCTTTAGAATTAGATTAAATTCTCGCGGATATCAGGTTGTTGGAACCGGTGATCTCGACCTCTATTGCGACGTGTGGTCCGCGATATAGGTACCCATCACGTATCCGAGTGTGCCGCCAACCAGGATGTCGGAAGGGAAGTGCTTCTTTGCGGGATAGCGTGAAATGCTCACGCCGGCAGCGAGAGCGTAAGCACCCCATTTGATCCACCGGTTGTGCGGATATCGATGCGCGATTACGGAAGCAAATGCAAAACTCGTCGCCGAGTGACCCGATGGAAACGACCGGCCTCCGCCCCAGAACTCTCCTGTGCTGTGCCGCGAATAAGGGAACTGCCGATCGAATGAAAGTTTCAATGCCAGGTCGGCAAGTCCCGCTGCCCCAACGGCAGTCAGCGCGGTGAAGCCGGCGTCGCTCGCACGCGAGTGATGCCCAATGCACCCTGCCGTCCACGCCAGTGCGCCCGATCCCAACTCCAGGCCCAGGCCCGCATTGGACCAATTCCCCGCTGTATTCTGCAGCGACTTCGACTGAATTCGATCGGCAGCCGGAATATCCGCCTCGGCGATCAGTATCCCTGCCGCCGCGCCAATGGGAAGCTCCCACGCCAGGTTATGCAGACGTATCGCATTGCGCGGCGCGCGGAGAATTCCGTGCCACACCGCGACGCTGTCATTCCCGATTTCACGCGTTGCAGAATGTAAGTGGCACGGTGAGGCAGTCACCTGCGCGGCGGCGCCGACGGAAATAACCGTAACCAGAATGGAGCTAAGAAGTAACCGGGTGGCGGCTTGCATTTCTGAGTTCGATGCAACCCGCAAGCACAGCGATACCCGACTTAGGTGTGTGCCCGGAGTCAGATTACCGCCTGAAAAGCGAAATTCCGCAGTAGAGTTCCTGCGAGTCAACTCCGGGGTTCTGATGGTTCAGGTCTGCGTTCGACAAGTGGTGATACATGTAGCCGAAGATGAGCGCGGTTCGCGGCGTCAGCGAGATGTGAATTCCCACTCCCGGCGCGACCGTGAAGTTGAACCGTGTTCCGCCATATGCCAGCACTTTACTGTTGAAATAAAGGAAACCGCCGGTAATTTCAAAAAAAGGACGGACGCGAGCGCGCGGCCGGAAATCGATCTGCGTTCCGACGGGGCTCACTCCGCCTCCGTACACCCATCGCATACCCCGCGGTTGCAGATGCTTTGGGGGAGCCAGCCGGTCGTCGTGCAGAAAGGCCGCCGGGATGACATCGATGCGGTATCGGACAGTGAAGTGCCGGTGACGCGCAAGCACCGGAGCCCACACCAGGGCGATTGGAACCAGTCGGCGCCCCTGCGAAAAACCTATTACGTGTCCGTCTCCGAAGTTCCCGCCGGACCACAACGCATACTCGGTTCCGTTCGCCCTCTCCTGGGCACTTAGACCCGACGCAGCAAACAGAAGTGTGAGGACCAGAACAAAGCGCCTGATGATGACTCCCCCAAGCGTTGACTTAACGGCACTTTGTTCTGATGGCGCTCAGCGTGTTGTTGCTGCCTCTGTAAGTAATTTGGCGCGCCTTCCAATTTCGGTCGGCTATTCCGTCCTTAACGCCTCCATCGGTTGAATCGTGGCCGCCCGCCGCGCGGGGATGAATCCCGCGATCGAGGTCGCGAGCAGAAGCGCCACCACCCCGATCCCGATACTCGGCGGATCGAAGAACTTCACCCCGTATAGCTGGTCCGACATCGCCCGTGCGCCAATGATCGCAACCGGGATTCCCAGTCCCAGACCGATTACCACCTTGCCAAAAGCGCCCCTCAGAACCATTCCCAGGACGCGTCCCCGGTCCGCACCGAGCGCCATGCGCAACCCGATCTCGTTCGTCCTGCGCGCCACCGAGTACGACGTTATGCCGTATAGCCCAACCGATGCGAGCACCAGAGCCAGCAGTCCGAAGAGCATCGTGAGACGGGCCACCATTCGCTCCTGGTTGAAGTTCATGCTCACCTGGTAGTCCATCGACGCCAGGTCTATAACCGTGAGATTCGGATCGATATTCGCCAATGTATGTCGCACCAGCGCGTCTACGTTCTGCGGCGAGTGGTCAAAGCGCAGAACAATTGAGTTGATATATAGCGAGCGGTTCTCCGCCGTCGCCATGTTCACTTCGGTCACCTTCATCTGTTGCGTCAGGGGGCGGAAATACATTGGCCGCACCTTCGCCCGCGGATCGACGTACTTCGCGTCTGCCACGACTCCCACGATCTCAAACGCCCCGGCGTATTTCTGGTCGAACACCCCAAAGTGTCGCCCGATTGGATCTTCCTTCGGGAAAAACTTCTTCACGAACGCCTGGTTCACTACGGCGACAAACTGTGAGGTCGCGGTATCTGCGTCGGTGAATCCGCGACCACGAATGACCGGCTGCCCAACCGCCTTGAAGAACTGCGGGTTTACGCGGTCCCAAGAGGAGCCGTTGTCATCGTTGGGTCCGGGCGCTGGGCGCCCTTCCACTCGTACGCCCTCGCCCCAGTTATTGCCTTCCAGAGGGCTGTAGAGCGCCAGGCCTACACTGTGTACACCGGGCAACGCACCGAACTGCTGTTCCAATTTCTGATACAGCTCCGGCAGCCTCTCCGTCGTATACCCCGCGCCTTGGGGATCGAAATGCACTACGTAGCGGTTCGCGGTTTGAATTCCGAAGTCCTGGTGCTGCATATTGCGCAGGCTCTTCGTGAGCATCCCCGCGCCGACGAGTAGGATGAGAGACAGCGCTGCCTGGAAGACAATAAGCCATTTTTGCGGCATCGACGCACGGTCGCGCGTCGACCGGTTCACGCCACGCAGCGCTTCCGCCGGGTCCGAATGGGACGTTATCCACGCCGGCACCGTCCCAAAGATCACACCGGTTACCAGCGACAGCAGAAACGCGAATCCCAGCACTGCCAGCGACGGACTCGCATCGATCGGCACCTGTGGCGCGTCCGGGAAGGCCAGTGCCAGGATGGTGCGCGTGCCGGCGTATGCCACACCAAGACCCACTAGTCCTCCGGCGCAGCCCAGCAGAACGCTTTCCGTGAGCATCTGCCGGATGAGCCTGCTTCGCGCCGCTCCCAGCGCCATTCGTATTGACGTGTCCGCGCGGCGTGTCGTTCCGCGCGCAAGGAGCAGGTTCGCCACGTTCGCGCACGCCACCAGCAGCACCAGCCCAGAGATCGCCATCAGCAGGTACAACTGCTTTCCCGTCTCCTGCTGCAGGTTCTGGATTCCGCCGCCACCGGGCGTCATCACCACATGCTGCTTTGGAATCACCGTAGAGCCGCCGTTCTCGGTGTACCCTGGAATGGTCGCGAGCCAAAGGCGAAGGTTGTTCGAAATCCGGTCCTGCAGCGCCACGATGCCTACACCCGGCTTCACCCGGCCGATCAGGTAGAGCCAGTTCGCTTCCTGGATATTCAGGATCGTATTGTCGCGGTTGATGACCGGCTCAATCGCCAGCGGCATCCAGATATCCGGCGGTTTGCTGCGAATCCGGTCGCCAAAGAATCCACGTGGCGCGATACCCACAATCGTCACCGGCTGTCCCTGCACATAGAAACTGGAGCCCACCACGCTCGGATCGCTTCCGTAGTCGGACTGCCACGCCTGGTAGCTCATCACCGCAGTTGGAGCGGCTCCTGTCACATCGTCGTTCGGGGTGAGCGGCCGCCCTTCGAACGCGCCGATGCCGAACGTCATAAAGTAGTTGCCGGAGACGAACTCGCTGTGCAACGACTTGGCCGGCTCCGACCCACGCCGAACCGTGAAGTCGTCTTGCCCCGATTGCATTGCCGCGAGTTGTTCGAACTCCGGCGACGTCTCCTGGATGTGCTTGTACAAGGGATACGAGAACAGGTCGAAATCGCCGTCGTCATTTTGGAACCCGCCGTTCACGCAGCAGTCGTCCTTATCTCCCACGCGATACAGGGTCTTCGGATCCACCACCGGCAACGACTTCATCAGTACGCTATGCAGCAGCGTGAAAATAGCGGTGTTGGCCCCAATACCCAGGGCGATCGTCAAAATGACAGTGATGGAAAAACTCGGCGACTTCAAAAGATGTCGCATCGCAAAGCGCAGATCCTGCATGGACGCTCCCAAGTAGAGGATTCCCAAGTTCCTCCGCTTTAGACGGTCTATACGCAGAATGGCTAGTTGCGGTTCACGTTTTTATTTTGTTGCGACGGCAGGACCCGTCTTAGCCTTTACGAAGAACGAAGAGCTGGGAGCCGGGAACTCCTTCAAACGTCTTTCAGCTGTTCCTCGCTCATCCCGAAGTAGTGCCCGATCTCGTGAATGACGGTTTGCCGCACCTGGTGTCGGATTTCGTCTTCACTGGAGCACACTGCTTCAATGTTCTTCTGGTAGAGCACGACGTAATCCGGCCCGGTCGGCAGGTCGAAGACGCTCTTACGTGTCGTGGGCACACCATGAAAGAGCCCCAGTCGCAAGGTTCGAGGCCGTCCTCGCTGTTCCGGCGGCAGATCCTCGACCAGTACAGCAACATTCTTTATGCGCTTTCGGAATTCACGCGGAAGTGAATCGAGTGCCTCTTCTACGAGCTTGGTGAACCGTTCGCGCTCCATTTGCGTATCTCCCTCCCTGGCCGTCCGCCGCGCGCATCCGACTACATAGTAATCAAGTCCTTCCGCGCTGGCGGTTGAAATTTGGAGATTCGAATGGATAATGAGGCAACGAACTCAGCTCAACTCGGCCCCCAACTAGTCCCTCCGCCTCCAGCGCCACCGAAGCGCCCTGTTGTGGTTCGCGTGTTCCTGGGCGACCAGGGCCTCCGTGCCGGCTGGCGATTCCTTCTATACCTCGTCGCCGTCGTCATTCTCCTGTGGGTAAGCACGCACATTCTCCGAGCAGTCTTCGGCTCGGGCCTGGGAATCCAGACGCCCAAAATAGCAATTGCCGGCGAACTCGCAATGTTCCTCTCCGCCGCGATCCCCGCCTTTATAGCCTCTCTCCTTGAGAGGCGCAGATGGGGAGCCTACGGTCTACCATTGCGCCGGAGCGCGATCCCGCACTTCTTCACCGGAGTCGCAATCGGCTTTGCAGCCCTTAGCGCTCTTTTGTTGATGATCCACCTCTCCCACGGTTTTTCGCTTGGCCCTATTCAACTCCACGGCGGCGAACTCGCCCGCTACGCCGTGCTCTGGGGAATCGCGTTCCTCTTAGTCGGCTTTGCCGAGGAATTCCTGTTCCGCGGCTACTCGTTATTCACGCTGGCCACCGGCACCAACTTCTGGGTTACCGGAATCATCCTCTCCGTGATCTTCGGAGCCGTTCATCTCAACAACGGTGGCGAAGACTGGGTGGGTGCGCTGAACGCGGGTCTCGTTGGCCTTATCTTCGTCTTCAGCTTATGGCGCACCGGGAACCTCTGGTTTGCCGTCGGCGCACACGCCTCCTGGGATTGGGCGGAGAGCTTCTTCTACGGCGTTCCCGACAGCGGAAACAAGTCGGTCGGCGCTCTCTTCAACCCTCATTTCGCCGGGAACAAATGGATTACCGGAGGCAGCGTTGGGCCCGAGGGCAGTCTTTATGCGTTCGCTGCCCTGGCCTTCATTGCTCTATGCGTTCACCTGCTCTATCCGCGCAGACAGTGGCAGGTCCACTGATCCCAGTGTTTGCCGGTCCCCGTGATTGTCATGGTGCATCCAATCAGGGTGCACTGATGGCTCGAATCGCAATCCTGCTTTCGGCTTTTGTAGCCGCCTCTGCGGTTTCGCTGAGCGCGCAGGAAATCTCCGTGAGGGCGGGTACCCAAATCCCCGTCGAACTCCAAACGAAAATCAAAACAGATTCCGCCAAACCCGGCGAGCGCGTGGAATTTAAGACCAGGGAGGCCGTCCTCATCGGGCACGACATCGTGGTTCCTCGGGATTCGAAGATTACCGGGCGGATTGAGCAGGTGCTCAACCGCGGCACCGGTTCGCCGAATTCCAAGGTGCGTATCAGCATCGGCCATCTCGAATGGAAAAAGAACGAAGCCTCTCTGAACGCGGTTATCATCAGCATCGAGCCCACGCCGGCCCAGCAAATGCTCGGCCTTGGCCGCCACCGGTTTGGTGACCCGCCGACTTTCCTGCGACACGTTCACATCCGCGCCTACCTGCTCCGTAACGCGAGCACCGAGTTCTACTCCGACCGCCCGGACTTCACCATCAACAAGGGCCTGTACTTTCTGCTTCGCCAGGTCGACCCCGAAAATCCCACCCGCATGATGGGCAAAGACCACACCCTCGACGTCGGCCCGCGGGATTGAGTGTCCGTTGGGACGATCGGTGCCTCACATCTGCCGCAGTTAACAGACGTGGGTCTTATCTGCGTCGGAAAAAAGAAAACGCCCGAGACCATCGCCTCGGGCGCCTAAAAACCGCAAGAACCTATCTTGCTGCAACCGCCTCTTTAGCGTACTTCTTCGCGAACTCCGTAATCGGAATCGCCGCATAATCGCCCGCGTGTCCGGCCTGGCCGAACTGCGTCATCCGTAGCGCGACCACCTTCTTCATCGCCTCGCGAGCCGGCTTCAGATAATCGCGCGGATCGAATTTTTCGGGCGTCTCCATGAACACCTTGCGGATCGCGCCCGTGATCGCCAGTCGGTTGTCGGTATCGACGTTGATCTTGCGCACGCCGTTGCGAATGCCCAACTGGATCTCCTCGACCGGGACGCCCCAGGTCGGCTTCAGGCTGCCGCCGTACTGGTTGATGATGTCCTGCAAATCCTTGGGCACACTCGAAGATCCGTGCATGACCAGGTGCACCTTCGGCAGCTTCTTGTGAATTTCAATCAGCCGGTCCATCTTCAGCACCGCGCCATCCGGTTTACGCGAGAACTTGTACGCCCCGTGGCTCGTACCGATCGCGATCGCCAGAGCGTCCACGCCGGTCTTCTCCACGAACTCCGCGGCCTGATCCGGATCGGTGACATGCTCGAGCCCGGTTCCGCCCGCGCCGTGACCGTCTTCAATTCCGCCCAGCACGCCGATCTCGCCCTCGACCGTGACGCCCTTCGCGTGCGCCATCTCCACGACGGTTCGCGTGGTCTCGACGTTGTACTCGAAACTCGACGGCGTTTTGCCATCCGGCATAAGCGAGCCATCCATCATCACGCTCGTGAAGCCGAGATCGATGGCCGATTTGCAGGTCTCCACGCTGTTGCCGTGGTCGAGGTGCATCACCAGCGGAATCTCCGGATAGAGTTCCGCCGCAGCCAACATCAGGTGGTACAGGAACTTGTCCTGCGAGTAGCTGCGCGCCCCGCGGCTCGCCTGGATGATTACCGGCGACTTCGTCTCGCGTGCCGCCTCCATAATGGCCTGGATCTGCTCCATGTTGTTGACGTTGAATGCACCGACGCCGTATCCGCCTTTGGCCGCTTCGTCGAGCACCTGCCGCATTGAAACTAAGGGCATGATTGCGCTCCTTTACACTTTCTTATCTATAATCTCTACACGCAGTAAAACGTGGGGACATTAACCATTTACCGTAACATTTTGCGCGGTCAGGCAACAAGGAACCGAAACCACGACTTCTGTGATTTTGAGCCTTAGTAGTGGTGATTAGCAGTTCGTTAGATCTGCCATCCTGACCCTGAGCGAAGGCGAAGGGGAAGTATCCCTTTAGACACACTGCACTCGATATCTATTCCTGAGGAGAGAACGACTACATGAAGCTTACCCCCGGAAAACTCGCCGGAATGAAAGCCGTCAGCGACAGCCGCGGAGTCATCGCCGCCGCTGCCATGGATCAGCGTGGATCGCTGAAGAAAGCGCTCGGCGCTAACGCTGGTGACAGGGAACTCGAAGAGTTTAAAACCTCAGTCGCCGAAATTTTGACGCCGCACGCCTCCGCCATTCTGCTTGACCCCGAGTGGGGTCTGCCTGCCGCGAAGGCCCGTGCCAAGAATGCCGGCCTCCTGCTCGCCTACGAAAAAACCGGCTATGACAAAACCGGTCCCGGTCGTCTGCCCGATCTTCTCGATCACTGGAGCGTCCGCCGCCTCAAAGAAGCCGGCGCCGATTGCATCAAGATCCTTCTCTACTACACGCCCTTCGATCCCAAGGACATCAATGATCGCAAGCGCGCCTGGGTCGAGCGCCTCGGCGACGAATGCCGCGCCAACGACATCCCATTCTTCCTCGAGCTAGTCGGCTACGAGGAAGGCGCGGACGAAAAAGGCCTGGAATTTGCGAAGAAGAAGCCGGAGATCGTCAAAGCCTCAATGGCGGAATTCACGAAAGACCGTTACGGCGTCGACGTGTTGAAAGTTGAAGTGCCTATCAATATGAAATTCGTGGAGGGCACAAAATCATTCGGCGGCCAGAAAGCCTACACGCGTGAAGAAGCCAAAAAGTTTTTCCTCGATGCCGCTACTGCCTCCACCAAACCCTTTATCTATCTTTCCGCCGGCGTGAGCAACTCCGAATTCAACGAGTCGCTCGCCCTCGCCGCCGAGTCCGGCGTTAAGTTCAATGGCGTCCTCTGCGGCCGAGCCACATGGAAAGACGGTATTCCCATTTACGCAGAAAAAGGAAACAAGGCCTTCCGCGACTGGCTCTCCAACGAAGGGGTCAAAAACATCGAGAACGTCAACCAGTCACTCAAAGCCGCAACCAGTTGGTTCTCGTTCTACCAGTGAAGGCGTAAGGTTAAGAAAGGGCGGCTTTCGGTCGCCCTTGTTCTTTCTTCGCACCACTACATTTGAGGACAAGCTTTTTCATGGTTAGAGGACACGCCTGCGCAAACGTGTTTTTGACTTTCGGCTGTCGCCCTGCGCTTCAACGCTGGGAAAGTGGATTCGAAGTTGGCGACATTGAGCTTTTGACTTTCGGCTGTAGCCCAGCGCTTCAGCGCTGGGAATCAATCTGCGAATCTCCCCGGAGTCCCGTAGGGACGACTGGAACTCAACCCAAGAGATAATCTTCTTCGAACTTCACTCCATGTTTTTTCAAAATCGCCCGCAACTCTTCCGGGAAATCTCTTTTCTTGTGATGCTCTTTCTGATTCCGAATATATGCTTCAACTTTATCCGCAACTGACCGACTTACGCTAAATGCCGAGAATCCCTCCTGCCACCCAAACCGTTTCTCAGCGAAGGTATCGTTATACCACTTCGAGGATCCGCCCTTCATAAGCCGCACTGCTTTAGAAATCGACAATATTGGCGGAATTTGAACTAACAAATGAACGTGATCCTCGGTCGCCCCCATCGTCAGCACATGGAATCCATTCTTCCGCGCAATTCCGCCCATAAACTCGCAGATGCGGTCCATACGTTCTTCAGCGAACCGCTCTCTTTCCTTAGTGCTGAAGACGACGTGAATCAAATTGTCACTAAAAGTGCGTCCCATCAGACGAAGATAGTCGCCGCTTTCACAGGACTGAAGTCCTGGGCTACACCCGAACTGCAAAACTTCCCAAAGTGGAACTGAGCTGATTCCGAGCGCCAGATTGACTCCAGTGGTCAAAGTTCTGATCGTCCTCCCAGCGCTGAAGCGCTGGGCTATAACCGGAAGTCCAAGGTACGAAATTTCCTCAAAGAAATCAGGGCGGGCTCGCGCCCGCCCCCTCCGGAGAGAAAACCTGAATTAGTGACGATCCCGGTAAATATCCCGTCGGTCATGCCGAATATCGCGTCGGTCTCGGTACCTATCGCGCCTATCGGCTCGGAAGTCCCGTCTATCTCGGTGCATGTCTCTGTAGTCGCTGCGAATGTCTTTGCGATCCCCCCGCGCGTCGGCCCAATTGCCCGATCTCCGGTCGCGCCAGTAGTCTCGCTTATCACGATTCACATCACGGTAATCGCTGCGCATATCTTTTCGATCACCGTATCTGTTCCTGTAATCCTTGCGCAGATCGCGCCGGTCGTGGCGCACGTCCCTGCGGTCGTTGTGAATGTCGCGGTTCTGAGCCACCGCACCCACGCTCATCGCCAGCGCAAGCGCACCGATGGCCAATATACTTCGTCGCATAATTCCTCCGTCGCTTCTGTGGCCGGTTTCCCTCTACCTGCCGACTCTCTGCGGAGTATCAACCCACCCCCACGCGAAAGTTGCGCCCACTCTACCTTCGGGTCATTTAAGCTATTGTTATTAAGAGGCACTGCCTCTTAGCGAGTTGATAATGAACGGACGCACTGTACTCATCACCGGCGCTTCCACTGGCATTGGTTACGCACTTGCCACGCTCTTCGCCCAGGACAAGTGGAACCTCGTGCTCCTTGCCCGCCAGCGGCCGCGGCTTCTCGAAGTGTCCGAGCAACTCGGTCACACCTATGGCGTTCAGACTCAGATCGTCGTCGCCGATCTCTCGCACCCCCGCGTGCCCGAAGAAGTCACCATGCAGCTCAATGAAACCGGCACCAAGATCGCCTGCCTCGTGAACAATGCCGGGTTCGGGGCCTACGGAGACTTCGCCGATCTCCCCCTCGACGTGCAGGCGAACATGATCCACACCAACGTCAACGCCCTCGTCGAACTCACGCATCGCCTGTTGCCGCACATCATCACCGTCCGCGGGCGCATCCTCAACGTCGCCTCCATGGCCGGTTTTCAGCCTGGCCCGCACATGGCCGTCTACTACGCGAGCAAGGCATTCGTCCTGAATTTCTCGGAAGCGCTCGCCGAGGAACTGGCGCCGCGCGGCGTTCATGTTTCAACCCTTTGCCCCGGCCCGGTTCCAACGGAATTTCAAAAACGTGCCGGGCTGCAAGGCACCGTGATCGCAAATAATCCCCTTATCGTTGAGGCGAATGTCGTCGCTCGCGAAGCTTACGACGGCCTCATGAAAGGGAAGCGCCTCATTATTCCCGGCTGGGGCAACAAAATCGGCTTGCAGAGCCAGCGCTTCGCCCCGCGCCGTCTCGTAATCAAAATCGCCGCCGCGATGCAAAAGAAAAAGAAGTGAAGTGCTTCTTGGAGAGGAGTACTCAATGTAGCGTCGTCGGTAAAATGTCAGGTTTCACCGATATACACAGAAAATATCGTTACGTACTGAAGGCCCGCGAGACGAGGCCGAATCTCAAAACTCCCCGAGTCAAAACTTCTAATCGCCTCATCAGGTCCTTTGCCGTTGACGCCGATCGCAGCCTGCGGCATTATCACAAGACGAAGTGATTATGAATTTCGCCACCTTGAACTTTTCGGGCTATTTCGGCTATTTCCGATTTATCGGAAGCGGCCCGGAGAGACTTGGCGAAAGGCGCACCTAAGCTGAAATAAAAAGCCAAAAGTTCTCAGGAGCCGCGAGTAAATCTCGCGGCTTTTGCTTTTGACGCAGGAGAAGCAGATGAGTCCTGAAGATGTTCGCCGCCGCCGAGACGAGATTGATCGACTCGACGCCGAACTCGTCCGAATCCTCAACCAGCGCGCCGCGCTTGCGCTTGATCTCGCGCGCCTGAAGCAAGGTCTCGGCTGGGAAATCCGCGACCCCGAGCGCGAACGCCAGGTCCTCTCACGCGCAATCGGCTCAAATCCCGGACCTTTCGACCATACCGGAATTCGCCGCATCTTCCGACGCATCATCTGCGAATCACGCCGCATGGAAAAAGAACTGCACAAGGAGAACCGCGCGTGAACCCTCGCGTTGCATTCCAGGGCGAGCGCGGAGCTTTCAGCGAGGAAGGCGCGCAAGTCCTGTTCAACAACGAGGTCGAAACCGTTCCTTGCGCGACCTTCGAATTGCTCTTCAGCGCCGTGAAGGATGGCCGCGCCGACTACGTGCTCTCCCCGCTGGAGAACAGCCTCGCCGGTCACGTGACGCGATGTTACGACCTGCTCTACGAATCCGACCTCTCGATTCACGCCGAGGTCGTCCGTCCCATTCATCATTGCCTGATCGGCGTTCCCGGCGCCCGGATCGACACCCTGAAGGCCGTGCAGTCGCATCCAGTTGCGCTCGCGCAGTGCGAAGCCTTCTTCGTCTCGAATCCGCAGATCAAGCGCATCGTCGCGGAAGACACAGCCGGAAGCGTTCGGGAGGTAATGGAGCGCGGAGATCGCACTGTGGCCGCCATTGCCGGTTCGCACGCAGCATCCGCCTACAACGCAAGCGTTCTGCGCTCGAACGTTGAAGATTTTCCGGAGAACTTCACGCGCTTCGCGCTGCTCGGGCCGCGTTCGGCGGAGATCGCCGACGCCAATAAGTACTCGCTGGCCGTGAAGCTTCGGCATGAGTCCGGTTCGCTTTATCACGCTCTCGAACCCTTCGCGCGGCACGGCATCAATCTCGCGAATCTGCTTTGCCGGCCTATCAAGCGAAGCCCCTGGCAATACCTGTTCTTTCTCGATTTTCTTGCCGCGCCGTCGGAAGCAACGCAATCGGCGCTGCAGCAATTACGCAACATGGCGGAAGAAGTGCGCGTGCTCGGCTCCTATCGCGCCGCAGCCGCCAACATTTAGGAAGGGATCCCAATGATCATCAGCATGCTGGAAAATGCAACCGAACAACAGATCGCACACGTTATCGCGCGCGTGCGGGAACTCGGCTATAAGGCCCAGGTCACGCAAGGAGAAGAGAAGACTATCGTCGCCGCCGTCGGTTCGGGCCGTCGCGAAGAACTCGAAGCCCTTACCGCCGCGCCCGGTGTCGAACGCCTCATTCCCATCGCGCACCCGTTCAAACTCGTCGCGAGGCAGGGAAGAACTGCGCGCACCGTTGTAAGCGTCGGCGACGTGCGCATTGGCGGTGACGATATTGTCCTTATCGCCGGACCGTGCTCGGTCGAGTCGCGTGAACAGCTCTTCGCAACCGCGCACGCCGTGCGCCATGCGGGGGCGACAATGCTCCGAGGGGGTGCCTACAAACCGCGCACCTCGCCTTATGAGTTCCAGGGACTTGGCGAAGACGCGCTGAAGCTTCTGCGCGAAGCCTCGGACGAGACCGGCCTTCCGGTCGTGACCGAGGTGCTCGGCACCGACGACGTCGATCTCGTCGCCGACTATGCCGACATGCTGCAGATCGGCGCGCGCAACATGCAGAACTTTGCACTGCTGCGCCGCGTGGCAAAGTGTCCGAAGCCGGTAATGCTGAAACGTGGTCCGGCGGCGACCGTGAAGGAATGGCTACTTGCCGCCGAATACCTCATCGCCGGTGGCAATCCGAACGTCGTTCTCTGCGAGCGTGGCGTAAAGTCGTATGACACTGAAACACGAAACCTTTTCGATCTGGCTTCGCTGGCGTTGGCGCGACAACTTTCACACCTTCCCGTTATCGCCGATCCCTCGCACGGAACCGGCCGTCGCGATCTGATCCCCGTGATGTCGCGCGCTGCCATTGCCGCAGGAGCGGACGGAATCATGGTGGAGGTGCATCCGTGCCCTGAGCGCGCCATGTCCGACGGTCCGCAGTCGCTCGAACCCGAACAGTTCACTCAACTCGTACGAGACCTGTTTCAGCCCGCGCGCCGACTCGCGGTGGCTGCGACGCGGTTCACGCCTCATTCGGAAGGCGTGATCGCATCGGCGGCGAGCGCCGACTAAGGGGAAGCATTCAGCGATCAGCACTCAAGCATTCGGTGACACAGGGCGAAACGCTACAGCTGAATGCCGAAACCTGAGCATCTCGTTCCCGCTCTTTTACAGAAGGGAAGTGAATTCGAAGTTCGAGGCGCTGACCGGCGCGATGCCGGGCCGCATCACCACAACGTTATCTCCGTCGGCGACGACGGTCAGTTTTGCCAATCCGAGAAACAATCCGTTCTCTAGCACGCCTGCGATGCTCTTCAACTCGCGATCGAGCGCGACGGGATCGGCAATCGCTCCGAAGTGGCAATCGAGCAGCCAGTTACTCTGATCGGTGAGATACGGCGTTCCGTCATTCTCGCGTCGAACCGGCCTTCCCCCGAGTGCCGCGATCCGATCCGCCACCCAGGGCGCCGCGAAGGGAACTACCTCGACCGGCAGCGGCATGGCTCCTAGAACCGGAACTGGCTTGGAGGAATCAGCGACCACGACCAGGAATTTCGATGCCGTGGCGATCACCTTCTCGCGAAACAGCTTTCCGCCGCCGCCCTTGATAAGGTGAAGCTCCGGTGTGATTTCGTCCGCGCCATCAACGGTGAAGTCGAGCCGCAGTCCTGACGCAGGCTGCAGCAGCGGGATGCCCACCGAACGCGCCAGTTCTTCTGAATCTATGGAGGTCGGGATTCCGCTCACGCGCAGCCGCTCGTCGCGGACCCGTGCCCCGAGCGCGCGTATGAAGTAGGCGGCAGTAGTTCCGCTCCCGATCCCGATACGCGCACCATCGGGAATCCAGCGCGCGACCGCCTCAGACGCGAGCCGTTTTTCCCGCTCCAAATCTTCTCTTGTCTTCCCTGAACTCATCGAAGCAAACGCCGAAAAACCTTCCGACCCACACCGGGAAGATATCATCTAAATCCGCTGAGGCATATATAGGAGGTAAGGCGTGAGCGGAAATTGGAAAGTTCATCGCGGCGAGACCCAGGCACACGAGCACTCAAGCGAAGAGGAACACCGAATCCGCGAGGCCGCTCTCGACGAAACCATCGAGGAGACTTTTCCGGCCAGCGACCCACTCTCGACCATTCCCAACCCAGACGACGAGGAAGCTCTCAAGCGCGCAAGTTGAGCCGCTGAAGCCGCCTAAGAACCAAAAAGCCGAAGCGTGAGCTTCGGCTTTGAACCTTCCGGGAACAAATCAGTGCGTCGGGGCGAAATACCCCTTGCGCGCGCGAATCACAACATTCTTGTTCGCCGACACGATCCTGATCGTTCGGTAGCGGCCGTCCGCCGCGAAATCCGCCGGCTTGTACGAAAGCGCGTACTGGCTGCGCAACTCGTTTTCAATGGTGCTGAAGGCGTGCGCCACGTCTTCCACCTTGCTCGGGAAGAACGCCCGTCCGCCGGTTTCGTCCGCCAACTGTTCCAGTACCTTGTCGCCGCGCGTGCGTACGTTGCTGTCGTTCGTGCTGATCGTATAAATCGTGACTTCCGCGCGCTTCGCCGCGTCAATTGCCTGCGCGCGAGTCAGGCGGCTCTGGTTGTCTTCGCCGTCGCTGATAAGAATGATGACGCGCCGCACCGGCCGGTCAGCCTTAACGTCTTTCAATTTCTTATTCGCCGCATCCGCCACTGCATCGTAGACCGCGGTACCGCCACCCGCGTTCAAAGAACGCACCGCATTCGCAAGCTTTGCCGTGTCGTCTGTGAAGCCCTGCGGAAACCGCTCGACGGAATCGAAAGCCAGGACGAATGCCTTGTCGGTCCCGCGCCGCAATATCTCGTCGAAAAACTTGATCGCCGATTCCTGCTCGAATGCCATGCGGTCGGTAATCGAGCCGCTGACATCGAGTACAAGCCCAACTCGCAGCGGCAAATCCGTCTCGCTCGCGAAGCTGTTCACCGCAGCCGGAGGCTTGCCGTCATCCAGCACCGTGAGATCCGATTCCTTAAGATTGTTCTTGTAGTGTCCCTTGCGATCCGTCGCCGTGAAGATGACATTTACTTCCTTCACTTCGGCGCGGATGGTCGTGATCGGGTCATCTCCCTGCGGCAACGACGAATCGGTCCCCTGCCTGTTTGTCGCCGCGTATTGTGCCACCGGTGCCGCTTGCGCCCACATTGCCGGAACCACGAGCGCCACGCACAACAGCAGAAGTATCGACCTCGACCTCATCATTGGTCTCCTGGACACCCATGTTTCTTACGGTGGCGTTAGTTTACTTAGATGCGCCGATCACGCGAAAGACACTATAGGGCAATGAACCAAGGCGCAAAACACCTGCCATTCGTGCGGTTTCTCCACACAAAGTGGTATTTCCATCAACAAACCGCGTAATAGCGCGCTTCGCGACGCTCGAGTTGCACCTACCCATGCATTTCCAAGGGCTTGTGAATCGGCCCCACGGTGAAAATCTTTCACGCTGCGTGTACTTCTGGCAGCAGATTTCCACCGCCGACACTCAGGTACACTCGACTTATGCGGGAAGTATTCCGAAACCGGCCACTGGCGCTGCTGTTCTCGGCGAATTTCGTGTCGATGATCGGCAGCGGCATGAACTCGGCCGCTGTCACCTGGTACATCCTGCAGGCAACTCATTCGGAAGAGATGCTCGGCGCGCTCGTCATTGCACAGGCCATCCCCTCGCTCCTCCTGATGCCCTTCAGTGGCGTTGTCATCGATCGCGAAGACCGCCGGCGCGTTGTCATGTTCCTCGACGCCGCACGCGGCCTGCTCATTCTGAGCGTTGCCATCCTCTGCCTTCGCGGAGTTGTGCAGGTCTGGCACCTGTTCGCGATGGGCGTCCTGGTCTCGACCGGCTTCTGGATGTTCTGGCCAACGATCACCGCGCTCCTGCAGGAACTGACACCCGAGGCACAATTCGCCGAATCGAATGCCATGCTGCTCGCGGGATTCCAAGGCGGCTGGATGGTCGCAGGTTCCATCGTCGGCTTCGTCTACGCGAAGATCGGTATCGGCGGCATTCTTCTTTTCGACGCCTCAACGTACGCCTTTTCCATCCTCTGCTACTGGTTCGTGCGCAAGGGGCGCCACGTCGTCGCTCACACTTCCATACATATCGACAAGCATCCCCTCGCACGTTTCGCGCACGAGATGCGCGACGGCCTGAGCTTCGTGAAATCCAACCTCGCGCTTGCGATGGTCGGTTCTACTTGGGCAGTGTTCGTCTCTGCAATGATGGTGAACGGTGTGCTGACGGCGCCGCTCAGCGACCGCATTCTGCACGCCGGCGCGGTTGGCTACGGATGGCTCAATGCCGGCTGGGGAGTCGGCGCGTTCATCAGCACCTTCTATGCTGCGCGAATGTCGCACCGCTGGGGATGGGGGAAAGTCGTGCCGGCCAGCATGTTCCTCATCTCGCTGTGCTTCTTCTTCGTGCCGCACTCGACCGTCGTCGGCCTCGCCGCCGGAATCTACCTGGCCTCGACGTTCTATTTCATCGCCGGAAGCGCCCGCGGCGTCGGCGGAATCGCGCTGAGCGCCAGCATCATGCAACTCGTCCCCAAACACCTCATGGGCCGCGTGCAGACTCTGTTCAGCCTCGTCGCCATCATCCTGCAAATCTCGCTCGCGCCGCTGGCCGGACGCATTGCCCAGCGCCACAGTCTCACCCTCGCGCTGGCCATGATCGCCGTCATGTACCTGATCGCTACCACAACGTCATTCTGGGGTGCGCGGGCATCCTCGGTTGAACCAGCCACAACTGCTGTTAACGCTGACTGACCTTTCCGGCTGCGCTTTGAATTCTCGATTCTGCTGGTGAATAGTGTTTTTTTCAGTCTTCAATGCGAAAATCGTCAATGGGTCAATTGCAGTTCATTCGTCAATCCGACAATCGTCATTGTTCTTTGACACTCACGTTTTCCGCTTGTTACTATGAAGTGTCGGAGCAGCAAGTATTTACCTCTCCTGTCGCGTCCCCGTCGTCTAGCCCGGCCTAGGACACCGCCCTTTCACGGCGATAACACGGGTTCAAATCCCGTCGGGGACGCCAAAGTAATCCGACCGCGAGTCGAAGAACATAACTTGCCTCGACGAACCCAACAGCCCACTTCGCCTCTCGATCGCCTCTCCATCGTTTTGGTGAGCACGCGCAATCCGCTCAACATCGGGGCCGCCGCCCGCGCGGTCAGCAATTTCGGATTCGCCGATCTCCGCCTGGTGAATCCGTACGACGAAGGCTTCCGTGAAGCACGCTCGGCGAGGAGTGGTTCCGCCGCGCTTTTGCAGAGGGCCAAGGTTTACGGGTCTGTTGCCGAAGCCGTTGCAGACTGTGCGCTCGTTATCGGCACCACCGCCGCGCGTGACCGCGAGTTGCATCATCCGCTGCATCGTCTGGAGGCCGCCGCAAAAGAGATTCGCAAGCATCTCGCGGCCGGCCGCGTCGCCCTGCTCTTCGGTTCGGAAAAACGGGGCCTTCTGAACGCCGATCTCAGCCACTGTCACTGGTTGTTGCGAATTCCCACGCGCGAAGGCGTCTCGATGAATCTCGGCCAGGCCGTCGCGGTGTGTCTTTATGAACTTGTTCGCGAGACCAAAGCAGCCGCGCCCAAGGGTTCCGCGAAACCGGCCTCGGCCAGCGACGTCGAGCGCTTTACAAATATGCTTGTCGAAGCTCTCCGCACCAGCGGCTATCTGAATCCTGACACGCCGGCATCGGAAGAGAAGATTCGCCGGACCGTGCGCCGCCTCGGCCTTCCCGCCGATGATGCGGAGACCTGGCTGGGCATGCTCCGCCAGATCCTCTGGAAACTCGGCAACGCCCCGAAAAAGTAGGGTGCGGAGCCGCGCGCCCGCGTACCCCACCAAAGAGACACATTAATTTCCCTCCGCTTTGTAACTTCTTTCCCGCTGTAACATCGATACAGGTAGTTCAATGTGGGGTGCAGTTCTTCATGCTCACTAAAAGCAAAAAGCCGTACGATTTGCCGTACTCGGAAGTGACGCCGAAATCGCTCTTTATGAATCGCCGGAAATTCATGGCCGGAGCGGCAGTGGCCGGGGTGGCCGCTGTCGGCTACAAGGGATTCGAGCTTTTCTCTCCGGACGAGTCGGTGCAGGCGAACACCAGGCTGCAATACTCGAAGAGCAAGTACAGCACCAACGAAAAGGAAACGCCCTACAAGGACGTCACCACCTATAACAACTTCTACGAGTTCTCGACCGACAAGAGCGGCCCATCCGAACTAGCCGGCAAGTTCCAGACACGCCCGTGGGAAGTTTCCATCGAGGGCGAAGTTGCAAAGCACAAGAAGATCGACATCGACTCGCTGATGAAACTCGCGCCGCTGGAGGAGCGAATCTATCGGCATCGCTGTGTCGAAGGCTGGTCCATCGTCGTGCCCTGGATCGGCTTCCCGATGAATGCCCTCATCGATTACGCGCAGCCGACCTCGAAGGCGAAGTTTGTGCAGTTCGAGACCGTTTACCGTCCCACACAGATGCCCGGCCAGAACCGCAATGTACTCCAGTGGCCCTACGTTGAAGGGCTACGCATGGACGAAGCGCAGAACGTGCTCTCGATGATCACCGTCGGACTCTATGGCGAAACTCTTCCGAACCAGAACGGCGCGCCTGTGCGCGTGACCGTACCGTGGAAGTATGGTTTCAAGAGCATCAAGTCAATCGTGAAAGTGAAGTTTGTGAAGAATCAGCCGGAGACCACCTGGAACCTCTCCGCGCCGAACGAATACGGCTTCTACTCCAACGTGAATCCGAACGTCGATCACCCGCGCTGGAGCCAGGCCAAGGAACGTCGCCTCGGCGAATTCTTCAAGCGTCCCACGCTGATGTTCAACGGCTACGGCGATTACGTAGCCAGCATGTACAACGGCATGGACCTGCGAAAGTATTTCTAAAACCATTTGCAACAATCGTTGAGACGTGGGTTTTAACAGAGAACGCAGAACATAGAACTGAGAACCGTCTTTTCCATGCGTAACAAAATCCTCAAACCGGTTGTATTCCTTGCCGCACTGGTTCCTCTCGCGCTGCTGACCCTGGATGGCCTGCAGGACAATCTTGGCGCGAACCCCATTGAGAAGATCACGCACCAGACCGGCCGCTGGACGCTGATCCTCCTGCTGGTGACACTTTCGATTACTCCGCTGCGTCGCATCACGGGAATTCAGTGGCTCATCCAGTACCGCCGGATGATCGGCCTGTTCGCGTTCTTCTACGGCTTCCTGCACTTCATGACCTACGTCTGGCTCGACCAGTTCTTTGACTTCCACTCGATGCTCAAGGACGTCTACAAGCGGCCGTTCATCACCGCCGGACTCACCGGATTCGTGCTGATGGTTCCACTCGCATCGACCTCGACGAAGGGGTGGATCCGACGCCTCGGCAAGCGCTGGCAACTTCTGCACCGGTTAATCTATTTTTCCGCTGCCGCGGGCGTCATCCATTTCATCTGGCTGGTCAAGGCTGATCTCCGGGAACCGATGATTTACGCGACCATTCTTGGTGGTCTTTTGGCGATTCGAGTATGGTTCTGGATCAGGAAGCGCCGTCGCCTCGCGTCTCCAGTCCCACAGCCCGCAAGCCCCTCGCCCGCACCGGCCGACTGAACCCGCAATTCGGAACTGGGATATACTTGGCCATCGAGGCCGGGTATGTTCCGTCGTATCGCTTCATTTGCGGTCAGTTTTGCTCGCCGGCTCTTCAATAGCCCTCCACCCGAACCTCCTTTTGCGGAAGTACCCGTCGTCGCAGGCGGTGGCCCTGAGCCTCGCAGTGGCGCCGTCGCCCTGGAGGAACCGAGAGATGCTAAATTCTCGGACCTGCGTTCCAGGCGAAAAGGTTCGTAGCCGTTCAGTGCCGTTGTTGCCGCGCCTGGCACCGCCATCATCGATTTGCCGTAAACTGGTCTGCAGCAATGGTTTCTGTTCTTCGGTTCACCCGATTTTCGGTGCTTCGGTTGCTTTTCGCCTCCATCCCTTTTTCAGGAAATCTCATCCAAATTCGTCAGGAGAAATTCTGAATCGTGCTCTGTCCTGTGTGTCAGTCGAACAATCCGGATAGCAACTTGTTTTGCGGCCAATGCGGCCATCCGCTTGCCACGTCGCACGTGCCCAGCAACTATCCCCGCGAGGGCTTCGACGAAGCGGAAGCGCTAGACATCCAGCAGATCGACCCGCGTATTCCGGCGAACGAATACACCGAGCCTCGTGTTACCCGTCGGGCCGAGCCGACCGGAAACAGTGCGCCTCGCGGGCCATTCTCCCGTGCTTATGACGCCAGCCAAGAGCCGCCAAGGAACCAGGAAATAGAGCCTCGAAGAAATCAGGAGCAGGTAACATCGCGCAAAACGGAAACGGTCGCATCCGCATCGAGCGCCACGAATTCCACCAGCATCTTTGGCCTCGAGAACATCGAGCGGCCCAAGTTCGAAACCGACCCCTACTCCGTCAAGCCCGTTTCCAATTCCATGTTCGACTTCGAGCCCGTTGGAGAGCGGAGCGGCCCATCTATCCATGGCCCATCGTTCCTCGGCCTCAGCGAGCCGGATTTTCTCGACGAGGAAGAGAAACCGTCGCACGCGCGTCGTAACTGGCTCCTTGTCGCGCTCGCCGTTGTTATCGTTATTGGGGCCGTGCAGTGGCGAAACATTCGTGATACCGGCATACAGTACGCCGGAACACTGCATTTCAAATTCCCGTCGAAGAAAGGGCAGGGACAGGTACAGGTCGCGCCGGAACAAGTCGCCCCATCAGAGAACGGCCAGACCGCTTCGTCGGAACCGGGCCAGCCCTCGATGGAAGTGAATCCGACCACCAACGGCGCTGCTCCCGCGACGACCGCCTCGGGTGATCAGCCGAAGCCGGCTGACGAGAATCTGCTGACGGCGCAACCCGCCGCGAATACCGCGCAACCGGCTGATTCGCACAACACCGATTCAACAGCCGGGAACGACGCGAATTCGAAATCCGCAGCCCAGACCACAGCGCGGCAAGAGGAAAAAGCATCTGCAGCGGCCGGCGAATCGCAGAAGAACGCATCGGCGAAATCCGGTTCCGCGAAATCCGCCGCCGTGCCCGCAAAGAATTCCGAAGTCGCCGAAGCACGACCCCCGACAGCTAAGGCTGAACGTGCTGCGCGGGCAAAGCCAAAGACCGAGACACCCGAAGCCCCTAAGCGCGCTCCCGGATCTGATGAGGTCGCTCGCGCAATCTCCGCATCCGATCCCGCGACCGCCGCCAACTGGCTGTGGGCCGCCGTAAAGAAAGGGAACAAGGAGGCCCCGGTGCTCCTCGCCGATTACTACGCGAAGGGCCGCGGTGTTCCAAAGGATTGCGAGCAGGCCACCGTGCTGCTTCGTTCCGCCGCCTCTGCCGGAAATCCCCGCGCCAGCGCCCGTCTCGGAATGTATTACGCCACCGGACAATGCGTTCGGCGGGATCGCAGCGAAGCTTGGCGGTGGCTCTCCGCTGCGCACGCAAAAGACCCCGCCAGCGACTGGATCGACCAATACCGCCGCCATCTCTGGACGCAAATGACTCCGGAAGAGCGCGCCCGCGCTGGCAGCGGCCCAACCGCGAGCGAATAAGGATAGGACCTCATCGACTGGAACTTCAGGTTGTAAATCGAGAATCTCTGTGGCTCTGTGGTGAGAAGGTTTTGAACTATGCCGGGATCTTATCCTTCGGTGCTTTTCTCCGGCGCTCCGACTCTTCGCGCAGCCGCCCGTAGGTCTTCGCCAGTTCCTCGAGTTCTCCGTCGCTCAGTTTCTCGATGTCGATCATCTCGTTGTGCGCCCGCTGTATCGACCGGATGATTTCATCCAGCTTCAGGTGGATGGCTCTCGCGTCGCGGTTCTGCGTGTTTTGAATCATGAAGACCATCAGGAAGGTGATGATCGTTGTCGCGGTATTGATGACCAGTTGCCACGTGTCGGAGTAGTGGAAGATCGGCCCCGTGGCGCCCCAGAGCGCTACGAGCGCGACCGCGCCAAAGAATAGCCAACTCGAACCTACCCAGTGCGACACCCGCGCCGCAAAATGTCCAAACGTGCCTGACAGGCTTTTTTTCGCTTCCTCGGTACCCATGTATCAGGTACGAGTCACTTTCGCACGCCGCAGGTTGCATGTACTCGCGCTACAGCTCCGTTACCCTGAAAGTAAAGGGCAGGATGGATCATCCCGCCCTGCTTGACTCAAAAATTTGCAACCGATTACTTCTTCACCGCCGCATACCGTTTATTCACTTCCGCCCAATTCACCACGTTCCACCATGCCTTCAGGTAATCCCCACGGCGGTTCTGATACTTCAGGTAGTACGCGTGCTCCCAAACGTCATTGCCCATAATCGGGTGCAGCCCCTGCGACATCGGATTGTCCTGGTTCGGCGTCGAGAGCACCTGCAGGCCGCCGTTACCCAGCGCCAGCCACGCCCAGCCGCTGCCGAACTGCTTCAACCCGGCGTCATTGAACTTCTCCTGGAACTGTGCGAAGTCGCCGAACGTGCTCTTGATCGCGTCCGCGATCGCGCCCGTCGGTGCTCCGCCCGCGTTCGGCCCCATGATCGCCCAGAACATCGAGTGGTTCACATGACCGCCGCCATTGTTGCGAACTGCCGTGCGCACCGCATCGGGCACAGCGTTCAAATTCCGCAGAATGTCTTCCGCGCTCTTTCCCTGCAACTCCGGCGCCTTCTCCAGCGCCGCATTCAAATTCGTTACGTAGGCCACATGATGTTTATCGTGATGCAGGTGCATCGTCTGTGAATCGATGTGGGGCTCCAACGCTTCATAAGCGTACGGCAAAGGTGGGACTTCGAATGCCATTTTCTCTTTATCCTCCAGTCAAACTGATGCTCTCATAACCCCCGGGGTTCGAAAATTTGTTACAACAGGGTTCTCAGGGTGAGACGTCAGTTCGAAACAACAAGATGCGTGACGTAATTTTCATCTGACGTATATCGATCGGAGCTTTTCGAAACTGTGGTCTTCCTGCCTCCGTTGCTTTCTCGCACAAGAAAACGGCCCCGGATTCCTTCCAGGGCCAACCGCCAAACTACTAGCTATTCTTTACTCGCTACACGCTTGCTACTACATTCCTGCTTTCTTCTCATGACTCATGCGGTCGCACTTGCCACCGCAGCAGCCGCCTTTCGCCATCTTTCCGTCCTTCATTCCCTTGCAGCACGACATCTTTCCATCCTTGCCCATGGACATCTTTCCATCCTTGTCGCGCATGCAGGCCATGCCGGACATGCCTTGCATTTTTCCGTCTTTGCCCTGGCAGCAGCACTGGGCGCCTTCCTTGCATTCTTTGCAGTCCTTGCAACCGTTCTTGCAGCAGGCTTCGCACTTGGCTTTATCGGCGCAGCATGCACAGGTTTTGGTATCGGCCTTGGGAGCGGCCGGAGCCGCGGTCTGCGCCATCAGCGACAGCGCGAATACTACAAGCATCATTACAACCAGGATCTTCTTCATTTTGTCCTCTTACAATTTCGTTGGGGGCGCGTAAGCACCGTTGCGTCATCCTGACCGAGGGCTTTAGCCCGAGCGAAGGACTATTTGTTTCTCTTAGCCGCGCTAGCGGAGACACCAGTGCGCCCTAAATCCGCAGATCCGTTTTCAATTGCAGGACAGGTTTTTCAGACCGCAATCCCGGTCGTGTCCGCCGCTCAGGTCCTAGCCTCGGAGAGAGAAGAGAGGAGACATTCGTGGCCATGACCTGAACGGCGAACTCCGGGTCGCCGGACGGGGGTTCCGGCTTCATCGCGCGCCTTGAATCCGGCTCGCGTTCGATAATTGCGCAACAATTGGTTGCCGCCATGCTGCACTGGTTCGGCAGAATGCCTTTGTGCATGAGGCAAAGGGGAGCGGGCGGCGCGGAATTTTGGGGGGTGGGTACGGATTCCTTATGGCAGCACGAATGTTTTCCGGGGGAGGAGTGCATGCCATGACAGTCGGTCTTCGGCGTCGCGAGGCGGCATTCTGCTGCCATCAGCGGAACCATCGGCCAGGCCATCCCGGTCCATATGAGGACAAGGGTCAAGGTGAAGAGATGGCCGAGTCGCCGTGTCAACGAAGTCCGATCTGGAAATCCGTAGCCCACGAGCGGCATTATTATGGACAAACAGGTCAAGAGTCTGTGACGCAAATCACTGTTTTACGGCTCCAGATCACAAAACCGTTCGGCCAAAACCCGCGATGGATCATGTTTCTGACGTTTTCTGCGCATACTCCAAGGATCCTTCGCCCTGCTATTCTTCGCGCAGCGTCTTCAAGGGGTCCACTCTCGTCGCCCGATACGCCGGCAGGATACTGGCGAACAGACCCACGCTGACCAGGATTACGGATACGGTGACGAAGGTAGTGATATCGGTCGCTTTCACCCCGAACACGAGCGTGCTCAACACGCGGCTCAGTGCCAGCGCCGCTGCCAGGCCAATCACGACTCCCAGCAGGGTTGGCCTCAAGCCTTCCACGACGATCATGCGCAGAACATCTTCAATCTGCGCTCCGAGCGCCATCCGTACCCCGATTTCGCGAACCCGTCGGCGAACCGCGTACGCCAGCACGCCGTAGATGCCCACGGCGGCCAGGAACAAAGCCAGTCCCGCAAAGGTCGCCAGCAGGATCATGTTGAACCGCTGCGGCGCAATGGATTCGCTGACCCAATCATCCATGGTCTTGACGTCGAGGATGGGCGTGTTCGCCGAGACCGCATGAACCGCCGCGCGGATTGCTCCGGTTGCGTCAGCGGGATTCATCCCCGTACGCACCGCCATTTGCAGCGGGAATGAATGAAACTTGCCGACGTGCTCGGCGGCCCAGCCCATCTGAGATATCGGGTAGTAGAGCATGGACTCCGGGGCCTTCGAATCGAGCCCCTCATCTTTCACATTACCGACAACGCCTACAACTTCCCGCATCTTGTCGGACGAGAACGTGAGTGCCAGCCGCTTTCCGATCGGGTTCTCGTTCGGCCAGAACTGCCGCGCCATCGCCTCACTGATAATCACCACTTGGCTGGATTTGCCCGTATCGGACTCACTGAACACTCGGCCGCGAATCAGCGGAATGCGCATTGCTTCAAAAAACCCGGGAGAAACGATGCGCACGGCCACCTCCGGTTGGTGCGACATGTCCACCGACGGCTGTCCCTCAACCGCGACCGGCTGTATCGATCCCCCACCGGTTAAGGGCAGCGTGTCGGTTACCCCTGCCGCTTTTACGCCCGGCAACGCCCGAACGCGACGCAGGACTTCGTCCAGGAACATCGATTCCTGCTCCGGTGTGGAGTAATCGGTGGCCGCAACGCCCACGCTCATCGTGATTACATGATCCGGGTCGAAGCCGGGATTGACTCCACGCAGGTTCCACAAGGTGCGAATCAGCAGTCCTGCTCCCACCAGGAGCACCAGAGACAGCGCGACTTCCACGACCACAAGTGCATTCCGCGTGCGCCTTCCGCCCGAGGCCGCATCCGTCCGCCCGCCCTGTTTCAACGCATCCTGCGGATCGGCTTTCGACATTCGCCACGCTGGCCATGCACCCGCAACGATCCCGGTCAGCACCGCAATCGCGAAGGTGAACCCGAGCACCGTCGCGTCTACCCTGATTTCTCCGACGCGCGGCAGATTGGAGCCGAAGAAGTCGACCACGATTTTCGTTCCGTACTGCGCCACAATCAGTCCCAGCGCGCCGCCCGCAACGGACATCAGGATCGCCTCGGTCAGCACATGCGCCATGACCCGCCTGCGGTTCGCTCCCAATGCCGTACGGATAGCGATTTCTTTCCGCCGGTCCAGTGTCTTGGCAAGGATCAGGTTCGCCATATTCGCGCAGGCGATCAGCAGCACGAACACTACCGCTCCCAGCAATATGAACAGCGGCTCGCGTACCTCGCCCACGGTGTCCTCGCGCAACCCGATCACCTTCGCACCCCACCCCGCATCGTCTGCCGGATACTGCTGCGCCAACCGTGCGGCGATTGTGCTCAAGTTCGCTTGTGCCTGTGCGAGGGACACTCCCGCTTTCAGCCGGGCGACTGCCAGAAAATGATGCTCACCGCGCACCGCTTTTTCAGCCGGGTCCCATACCAGCGGCGTCCAGAACGTCGCCCAATCCGGCTTATCGAAACTCGCAGGCATGACGCCGACTACCGTATAGGCCTGGCCGTTCAACTCGATATTCTTCCCGACAATCTCGCGGTTGCCGCCGAGGTCGCTCTTCCACAGCTTATGAGAAAGCACAATGACGTGCTCGTGTCCGGGCTGTTCATCGCCCGGCAGGAGCGTGCGTCCAAGAAGCGGCTGGACCTCGAGCGTGGGGAAAAAGGTCGTCTCCACCCGTGAACCGCGCAGCACTTTGGGATCGCCCGAGCCGGTCATGCGTAAGCTGGTGAATGAGTAAATCGCGGAACTCTCGAAAACGGTGTTTTGCCGTTCCCAATCAAGGTAGTTCGCGGCCGACAACGAGAACGTGTCCATGCCGGGGAACTGCCTGGCCGGCGGTACGTGATAGAGCTGCACGAGGCGGTCGGGATGACCGTAGGGCAGGGGACGCAACAATACCCCGTTCACGATGCTGAAAATCGCCGTGTTGGCGCCGATCCCCAGCGCCAGCACGATCAGCGCTGCCAGAGTGAATCCCGGCGTCTTCCAAAGCCGCCTGAGCGCCTGCTTTAGTTCCTTCCAGAAATCAGTCATCGACTATGCTCCCCACACGGATCAGCGCTGAGTGTCGAGTCCTCTAATGCATCTGACGTGCCACTGCACGTTCCGCAAACGCCTGATTAAGAGAGGAAAATCGGCCTTGCAATGCCCCAACTGTCCGCATTCGCGCGAGCCTGTCCAGAAGTGAACAGAGCCGGGAACCTTTTCTCAGCGCAGTAAAAGCAAGGTAGGGAAGTCCGTAGGAGCTGCAATCATCCACCAGCAACCAACAACCAGCCACTGGCCACCAGTCACCGCTTCATCAAAGCTTCTCTCGTCTCTCCCAACGTGAACTGCAGAGATTCCCGCGGCACGCTCTCAACGAAGCCTTTGATCAGCCATCCCAGGCCAGTGGGGATATCCCGCGAGAGCGACACCGCCTCGCATTGGATGTAGACGCCGCCGTCGCGTTCTTCTTCGCGCCAGTAGGTATAAAGCCGCCACATGAAGCCATTGCCATCGTCGACGGGTTTGGCGTGCTCGGTTTTCTCGCCCGGGTCTTCGATCTCCTGGATCCGCGTGCTGTACACGGTGCTGCGTTCGCGTGTCGGACTCAGGCTCTCATAATGCACGTCGTAGTCAGTATCCATCACGACCGTGATGACCTTCTTGTCCTTCACCCGGTAGTAAATCTTGAAATCGTTGCCATTACGGCTGAGCAATTTCGATCGCGTTACCCGTGGGCTGTAAAACTCTGCGTGGTGGTCGTAGTCCTGCTGCAGTGCTAGAGCCTTATTCAGCGTCGTTCCCGGAATGAACACAATCCCCATCCAGTGATGGATCATGCCGTCGGGAACCTCAATCTCTTTGCCGTTCTCCAGCGTCCGCTCCCGCGTGATCACGACCTCACCGTTTTTCAACCGCGCCAGCACGGCATTTCGCTGTGCCTCCGGCAAGGCATCGATCGCCAAAAACGGCTTTCCCGGCCCCGACTCGTTCTTGATCCGCGTTTCTGTCAATTGAATGTACTTATCGAAAGCAGCTTTGGTCTTCGGCTTGAGTTCGTTAGCGTTTGAACTGATACCGAAAACTACAATGAGAGAAATGGAAAGAATATGTCGGAGATTCATGAACGATTCCTTCGCCAGGAGGAACTCTCTACAAACCATTAGTGAATGATAGTTCCTGCACGCGCAAAGGGCCGAACGACGTAGAGCGGCCTTCCAATAAGGCTTGAAGCGTCAACGGGACCAAAGGTGCGACTATCGAGACTTACATCTCGATTATCGCCCACAATGAAAAGCTTGCCATCAGGGACTCTGACGGGCCCGAAATTGGCCACCTCTGGAGCAGGAACCTGCTGGCCCATGGTGTGAATCACATAGGGTTCCGAAAGTTCCTTGCCACCTACCAATAAGGCCTTATCGCGCCCGCTAACAGTACAACCCCCTGTGCAGATAATCCTCTTCACGATCAGAAGATTCCCACGCCGAAAGATTGCTACGTCACCTGCGGTGGGTTTATGTAAGCGATAAAAGTGCTTATCAACGATGAGGTGATCCCCCAGCTGGATCGAAGGTTCCATCGATGTTGAAGGTATCGAAAATAACTGTAGTCCGTTAGCTCTAACCAGCGCGTTCGTGTACAGGCTCGTCGCCAAAAACCCGAGGACAAATGCGGCAGGAAGCCACCACGCAGAGAGCTTATCTGTGGCTGGACTCTTGGACCTCATAACATCCCACGAGGCCGTCACGCAGAGTCCAATAAGAAGCCAGACGGATGAGATCAGACCAGAGTAGGTACCCGGCACACGAAGTGCGAAATATACAACCACGTACGACAGACCTGCGATTGCAAACCAAAATCCTCTTCTCCGTTCACCCAGAATCCACTGCCCAAGTCCAGGAAGGATTACGGACAGGGCAGCTGCCAGAAGCCGTCTGCGGGTAGCGGTCCGGTTGCTTGTTGCAGAGGAAGGCCGAACGTCAACTGGACCAGCCTGCTTGTCACTGTTCTCCAAGAGATCCCCTTAAGCATTACTGGTAAGCAGAAAGATGGTAAGGAAAGAATGCGATCAACTCCAAATAAATTCCTTTGCCGTCGCCGTTTTTACGGTTAGTTGTCCTCGGAGAACGGAGAACGGAGAACGGAGAACGACCAGCGATCCACCGCTTTTCCACACTTGCACCAAAAATATGTAATTGATTCTTCTCTTGACACTCACTACTCTCGCCTTTGCATTTTTTCCAGCCTATCGGACTTCGTGGCCCCGCAGTCGTGCCGAAACTGCAAGCCCGAAAATCAGGTGAGTGGCGAATCCAGAAAGCCCAGAACCCAGCCAGAATCTGAGCTTTACGGGTCGCTCCGCTCGGTCCCGAAAGGGAACCGACCCGGTGGAATGCTTGGACTCAAGGGAGTACAATACAAGATATTGCGGTACCCCCTTGACACGCACAACGAATGGGCGTACTTTTCGCATCCCAAGGTTGTTTTACGGGAGCAGCCAAACGAGCCAGATCATCCATTAACCAGACGGTAAACAGGATGGCAGGCGAGGGTTGGCAGTTCGGGGAAGTCACGGATTTGGGCTTGCCCGAACTTGAGCGACGGCAGAGGTGACCGAAGCTCCGGGGGACGAGAAGAATTCTCCCTGCACGACCAAATCTCAGACCCGGCGGCTGAACTGTCCGGATCGGTAGTGTTCCTTCAATCATAGATTCTTCGTCCGGAGTCGTAATGCGGTGGCGCCGGCCGAAGACGCAAGGGCTCCCAGGGCAGCCAGAACGCCTGGGCGGGACTGGTCGGAAAAATACCGTTCAGTCTCTGACGGGGAGTCTTTTCCTCAAAACGCCTTCAGGCGCCTTGAGGATAGCCGGGCGAAACACGGCAACGGTGCATGGGCAAACGTCCGCGTTGGAGAGAGCGCGGACAGGGCTAAACGCCAACGAATTCAGAGGAGCAGAGATGGCCGAAGTTACGAACAAGACCACGAGCGAGGCAGCAACAACTGCACAGCCAGTAACCACCACACCGAAGAAGAAGGCTCCCGGCCTGACTTTCAAGCGGTTCTACACCAAGGCCGGCATCTCGCCCTACGACGAGATCGAGTGGGAGTATCGCACCGCCAGCATCACCGACGCCAAAGGTAACGTCATCTTCGAACAAAAAGACGTCGAGAGCCCGAAGGACTGGTCGATGACCGCCATCAACATCGTCGCCAGCAAGTACCTTCACGGACAGATCGGCACTCCCGAGCGCGAGTCTGGCGTTCGCGCCCTGGTCGATCGCGTGGTCGCGACCATCACTCGCTGGGGCACGACCGGCGGATACTTCCGCTCCACCGAAGATGCCAACATCTTCCACGACGAACTGGCCTATCTGCTCCTCCACCAGTACGCCGCCTTCAACTCTCCGGTATGGTTCAACGTAGGCTGCGACCGCATCGAGCCCAACTCCGACGCCACCAACTGGCACTGGAACCCGCAAGCCCAGCGCGTCGAGTTCGGCGTAACCGGCTATTCCTATCCGCAATGTTCCGCCTGCTTCATCAACTCCGTGCACGACTCGCTCGACTCCATCCTCACTCTCGCCAAGACCGAGGGCATGCTCTTCAAGTGGGGATCGGGCACCGGCACCAATCTCTCTCCGTTGCGCTCCTCCACCGAGCAGCTTTCCGGCGGCGGCACCGCCAGTGGCCCCCTCAGCTTCATGAAAGGCTTCGACGCCTTCGCCGGAGTCATCAAGTCCGGCGGCAAGACCCGTCGCGCCGCCAAGATGGTCATCCTCAACATCGACCATCCCGACATCGTCGACTTCATCGACTGCAAGGCGAAGGAAGAGGCCAAGGCCTGGTGCCTCGTGCAGTCCGGCTACGACGGATCGGGTCCCGACTCCGAAGCTTACAGCTCCATCTTTTTCCAGAACGCCAACAACTCCGTCCGCGTCACCGACGAGTTCATGCACGCCGTCGTACGCGACGCCGAGTTCTCCACCAAGTCGGTGAAGGACCCGCGTCCCATCAACACCTACAAGTCGCGCGACCTGCTCCGCAAGATCGCCGAAGCCACCTGGCAATGCGGCGACCCCGGCATGCAGTACGACACCACCGTCAACCGTTGGCACACTTCCAAGAACACCGCGCGCATCAACGCCTCCAACCCCTGCTCCGAGTACATGTTCCTCGACGACTCGGCCTGCAACCTCGCGTCGCTGAACCTCATGAAGTTCGCGCCCACCGGAACCTTCGACGTCGACTCCTACCGCCACGCCTGCGACATCATCATCACCGCGCAGGAAATCCTCGTCGACAACTCCGGCTACCCCACCGAGATGATCTCGCGCAACTCGCACGACTATCGTCCGCTCGGTCTGGGCTACGCCAACCTCGGCGCGCTGCTGATGGCCGCCGGCCTGCCCTATGACAGCGATGCCGGCCGCGACTACGCTGCCTGCCTCACCGCCATCATGTGCGGCGAAGCCTACTTGCAGTCCTCGCGCATCGCCGAACTCTGCCAGCCGCTAGCGCCCGCCACCGAGACCACGACGAAGTACCACGCCGAGCACGAGTCGCAGATCACCGGCGCCGCCTGCCCCGGCTACTACGTCAACCGCGAACCCTTCCTCGACGTCATCCGCATGCACCGCGCCTCGGTCAACAACATCTCCAAGGCCAACGTGCCTCCGTCGTTGCTCGAGGCCTCGCGCCAGTGCTGGGACGAAGCTCTTTCCCACGGCGAGAAGCACGGCTACCGCAACTCGCAGGTCACCGTACTCGCGCCCACCGGAACCATCGGCTTCATGATGGATTGCGACACCACCGGCGTGGAGCCCGACCTCGCCCTCGTCAAGTTCAAGAAGCTGGTTGGCGGCGGCATGATCAAGATCGTGAACAACACGGTCCCGGCCGCGCTCTTCAAACTCGGCTACACCGGCGACCAGACTAACGCCATCGTCAGCTACATCGACGCCACCGGAACTATCGAAGGCGCGCCGCACATCAAGGACGAGCATCTCGCCGTCTTCGATTGCGCCTTCAAGCCCGGCAAGGGCACGCGTTCCATCCATTACATGGGACACCTCAAGATGATGGCTGCCGTCCAGCCCTTCATCTCCGGCGCCATCTCCAAGACCATCAACATGCCGGAAGCGGCTTCGGTCGAGGAGATCATGGACGCCTACGTCGAAGCCTGGAAGCAGGGCCTCAAGGCCGTCGCCATCTACCGCGACGGCTCCAAGAAGAACCAGGTGCTCAACACCAAGAAGGACGAGGAGAAGAAGAAGGAATCCGTCGCCGTCATCGAAGAAGAGGATCCCACCGGACCGCCGCGCGCCCGTCGCAACAAGCTCCCCGAGGAGCGCCTGTCGATCACGCACAAGTTCAACATCGGCGGCCACGAAGGCTACATCACCGTCGGCCTCTACAAGAACGGAATGCCCGGCGAGATCTTCATCACCATGGCCAAGGAAGGCTCCACCGTCAGCGGCCTCATGGACAGCTTCGCCTGCGCCGTGTCGATCTCCTTGCAGCACGGCGTTCCGCTCAAGCTGCTCTGCGAGAAGTTCGCGCACACCCGCTTCGAACCCAGCGGCTGGAGCCACAACTCCGAGATCGGCTACGCCAAGTCGATCATGGATTACATCTTCCGCTGGCTCGAACTCCGCTTCCTCACCGGGCAGCAGCAGTCGCTCTTCGACGACCTGCGCCCAACCTATCCCGGCGAAGTTCGCCCGCCGAAGGCTGGCAACGGCAACGTCCCCGAAATGGGCGACCCGCTGCCCGAGCCTCCGCGCTCGAACCACGAATACCCGGGCGGCAGTGCAACCCGTCACCAGCACTCGGCCGACGCCCTGAAGGAACTCATCGACTTCGGCGATGACGCCCCTTCCTGCCACGTCTGCGGAGCCATCATGACCCGCAACGGCAGCTGCTACCGCTGCATGTCCTGCGGTTCGACTAGCGGGTGCTCGTAAACAAGCAGCGCTTTTCACAATCCCCCCGGCCGAAGTGGCCGGGGTTTTTCTTTGTCCCGGTTTTGTCGAACGCCTCGATCTATGAAGAACGTGGCTCCAAGAAAGTAGCCCCGCACGTAAGTGCGGGGAACCCGATGCTGGCCACCCCCGCGTCGTCTGTGAGAAAGTAGCCCCGCACGTAAGTGTGGGGAACCCGATCTCTTCAGTTTCCCAAGTCGCGCGAATGCGCGACGCCAGATCCCATTTCGGGAATGTGTGTGTGAAAACGCTAACTCTTGGTTACGACCTGCGCCTACTCTCGATCCATGCACTCCATCATCTGCAATCGCGTCCACATCGTCTTCGGAACCGCCGAACGTCGCGCCCTCATCCCAGACAACCTTCAAGAGCGCTTGTGGGCATACATCGGCGGAGTGGCGAGAAACCTCGACGCTGTTGCGATGGCGGTTGGCGGTACCGCGGATCACGTTCACATACTTCTCGCGCTGCCCGGTAACAAATCTCTTTCCGAACTGGTCCAGAAAATCAAAGCGAACTCCTCACGATGGATCTCAGAAGAAGGGAAGATCCCTTTGTTTTCTTGGCAGAAGGGTTACGGCGCGTTCAGCGTCGGAGCCACAGCGATGAAACCCACGATCGATTACATTCTGGGGCAGCGCGACCATCATCGCCGCGCGAATTTCCTTGAAGAATGGCAGCGAATCCTGACGCAGCACGGAGTCGATCGCGTCCTGGCACCGCCCTATCAGGAGTGAAAACTGGAATTCTTACGTCGCGCATCTGCGCGACTCGGAATTTGAAAACGGGCCGTTGACCCCGCACTCACGTGCGGGGCTACTTTCTCGGAGCACAGCTGTGAACAGAAAGCTGCTTCGAAAATTTGACCGGGGAAGCTGCTTTGACAATGTGACCGAGGAAGCTGCTTTGAGAATGTGACCGAGGAAGCTGCTTTGAAAATGTGACCGAGGAAGCTGCTTTGAGAATGTGAGCAAAAATGCTCCCGGAACGTAGCCCCGCACGTAAGTGCGGGGAAAGCAACGGCAATCACCCTCTCGAGTCGCGCGAAGCGCGACGGCAGATTCCATTTCGTGAACGTGCGGATCTCTCCGCATTTGCTTCAAGAACGTAGCCCCGCACGTAAGTGCGGGGAAGCATGCAATCCAAATTCCGAGTCGCGCGAACGCGCGACGGCACACTCCCTGGGCTGGATTCACCTGATAACCGCGGTGCGCACAAATTCACTCGCATAAGAAAGTCGAAGCCAATAGAATTGTCGCGAAACCGGCTACAGCAGGGCTTCCCCCCTGCAGCAACGCGGACACTAAGCCCCGCAAAACAATCCGATTCCGTAGAACGGCGCGTTCATTTTCCACATGAACGCGCCAAGTTACTGGGCCGAACCAAGGGAACAAATGAAACTTGGCGCGCAGCGCCATAAAACTTAGATCGACGTACCGCGAACACAGGAGAAGCACGGGACGCCGTGCTTCTCCTGTATTTTGGAGCGAACATGCGAAGAAGAGACGTGCATACAACACCGAACCCAACCGGAAACGGCTGGGTTAATGAAGTTAACGGCAAGGTAGTTTCACACCATCAACGGCAGGATACGGCGATTGATCGAGGTCGCGAAATCGCGATTGATCACCATGCTGAACACGTCATTCACGGACGGAACGGACAAATCCGCGATAGCAATAGCTACGGGAATGATCCGTGCCCGCCGAGGGATAAACGATAGTCGATTAGCCCCGGGCGTAACGTCCGGGGCTTCTGTTCTGAATTCGTAACAATTTGAGGATTTTGAATGCAGCATCGTGAAATTCAGCTACTTTCGATAGGGCCGGAGCGCTCAGATGATCGAGGAACATGTCTAAACAACGTATCATTCGTGATCCAATCCATAATTTCATCGTCCTGAACGATCTGGAGATGGCGATCATCTCCAGTGCTCCATTTCAACGTCTCCGAAGAATTAGGCAACTCGCACTGACGAATCTTGTATATCCGGGTGCAGAGCATTCGCGATTTTGCACATTCGATTGGAGTGATGGAATTTGCAAGTAAAGTGTTCGATTCTCTTCTCGCGAAACACCGGGATGAACTCGGTTGGCCTGCCGATAGAATCAACCGGAACAAGCAACTTCTCAGGCTTGCAGCGTTATTGCACGACACGGGGCATCCCCCTTTCTCTCATGGATCTGAGGAGGTGGTTCCGGGCGGAGATCATGAAGAGTTCTCAAAGAAGGTCATGTTGGCAGATCCGGTCGGCTCGATTTTGGATGAATTCAAGAGTAGTCACGGGATAGACAGAAACGACGTAGCCGAGTTCTTTTCCGCAGAGAACATTGATCCGGACATTGCATTCCTTAGAGAAATATTCAGTGGGGAAATGGATGCGGACAAGCTCGATTACTTGTTGAGAGATTCACACTATACAGGGGTTCATTACGGCCGCTTCGATCATGAGAGACTCGTCCGAGGATTGTGCCTAATACCGGATAAGAATGAAAAATTCGGCAACTACATCATGGCCGTGGAAAGCGGTGGGCTTCACGCTCTCGAAGGACTCGTGCTTGCACGGTATTTCATGTTTACTCAAGTCTACTTTCACAGAGTTAGACGAGCGTTCGATCACCATCTAGTAGCGTTTCTCACCAAGAATGTCGGGAGATACCCCGAAGACCTGGATAAATACTTAGCCATAGATGATGATTTTGTAATCAACCTTCTTAAGGACAAAGTGGCAACTGATGAGCACGCTAACGCAATTATCAATCGACGGCCTTACAAAGAGGCATTTACCACTTCAGAACACGTCACAGAAGAAGAAAGAATTCGATTCTTTTGGCTCTGGTCCGAACTGCAATCGAAGTTTTCCGGTCTGGATAAGTTCATCGACAATGCCGAGAAAGCACCTCACAAATTTGAAAAAGTGGGAACTTTTGTGCTGAGTCGCTCAACTGGTGAACCAGTCTTAGTTGTAAACGAATCTGGAATCATTAAGAACCTGCAAAATATCGAGCAGTACCGGATTTTTGTTCCTGCTAAATATCGGGATGAGGTTCGGGATTATTGCCGCGATTTTTCACAGAATCACACAACAAAGCACTTGAAAGCTATGAAATAGCGACTTATGATACTTTCCTCTCCTGAAGGGAGTACCCCAGATATGCCAGACCTATTGAATAGACCACAAGATGTTGGGGTGATCATTGGAGTGATCACTAAGGCAACAGAGCGGGTTCCCCAGCTCGGAAAGACTCAGTTTCAGAAGTTGGTCTATTTTCTTCAGGAATCCGGGGTGCCGCTCGGATTTAAGTATGTCATTTATCACTACGGACCATACAGTTTTGACCTCTCAAATGCGATGGACACTCTCGATACGCTCAAGGTCATCAACATCGATACGGACGAGGCTGGATACGGCTTTCACATAAGGGCGGGACAATTCTCGAACAATTTCCCGCCGTCGGCTGAGTATGCAGGGAAGATTGACGAGATGCTTGCGAAGCTAGGGAATTTAAGACCAGCGGAGTTGGAAGTCAAGGCCACCTTGCATTTTGTGAAGAAGGTGTTAGAGAAGAAAGGAAGAACTGATCGGTCAGCAGTAGTGGAAAAAGTGAAGGCGCTGAAACCGAGGTTTGAGACAGAGTTCATCGAAGCATGCTATGACAGCATGACTGACGCCGGACTGATCAATTAGCCGTTGGAACAAGGTCCATCAAGCGGCGCCCCTGGCGGGCGCCGTCGCTTTTCCCTAGTCATTACCACTCGCCATCGTTCCACCGAGCCAGCCCATTTCCTTATCACAGACTTTCCCCTTGCGCGGCGAGACAATTGCTCCCCGTAATTGCGTGTCCTCTTCGTCTGCGTACCCGTCGTACGGATATTCGTCAAATTCATAAGGAGATCCCATGAGAAAACTCTTGGTGCTGTTGTTTTTGCTGCCGATTCTCGGATGGGCTCAGAGTTCATTCGACGGCACATGGAAAATTGACCTCAACCAGGTCAAAGCCCCCGATAAACCCGAAATCTTTGTTCTCGAAAAGGATATGTACCACTGCCAATCCTGCGTCCCGCCCATAATGATCAAGGCCGATGGCGAGCAGCAGAAACTGACCGGCCATCCCTCCATGGATACCCTCGCCGTGAAGGTCGTCGATGACCATCACATCCAGCAGTCGTGGACGAAGAACGGCAAACCCGGCGGCACCGCCAACTACATGGTCTCGACCGACGGCAAGTCCATGAACGTCGATTGGCTCGATACCAGCCAGCCCAGCGGAAAACCAATCAGTGGAAAGACCACCATGACTCGCGTCGCGGAAGGCCCCAAGGGAGCCCACCTTGTCTCCGGCTCCTGGAAGGCCGAAAAGTTCAGCGACGTCTCCGAGGAAGGGCTCCTCTTCACCTACAAGAGCACACCCGATGGCATGAGCATGTCGACACCCGGCGGCCAGTCCTATACCGCCAGCTTTGACGGCAAGGACGCGCCCTATGTCGGCGATCCCGGCGTGACCACCATCTCCCTCAAGAAACTTGGCGACAATAGCTTCGAAGAAACCCAAAAACGTGACGGAAAGATCATCAGCGTCGCCACGATCACCCGTGAAGGCGATACCCTGAAATATGAAATCAACGACAAACTCCATGGAACCACCATGCAGTTCGTCGCCAACAAGCTCTCGGCCCAGGAAGCCGAAAAGTAGCCACTACCCAAATCGTACGCGCCCATGGGTCCGTGTCCAGATACGTGCCCCACATCTGCCGCCGTCAGCAGATGTGGGCACCATTCCCGACGCCTCCTCCGGGACGATCTCTCGCCGGTGTTCCGCGGTCAGAAGCTCCTCAACAGAAACTCCCTCGCGTTCCCCAGCACCTTTTTCCGCATCGCGGGATCGGGAAGCAGACGGGCGATCTGGATGGCCCCGATCATGGTCGAGAAGATTACGAAGAACGCCCGTTCTTTATCCTCACCTCGTCGACCCGGCATAAACGGAGTCATTCGGCTCTTGTAGTTCACCAGTTCCGCGACGACTCGAGGCTTCATCCTCCTGTCCACGCGCGCCAATTCCGGCGCAAGCGCCGCCATCGGACAACCAGTCTCGACCCGATCGCAGTACTCGAGGCTGAGATACGTTCTAACGATCCTCTTCCACGCCTCTCCCGCATGCGACTGTGCAGCAGCGCACTCCAGGTTGTCGATGATCTCCCCGAAAGCCTCGTGCATCGATTCCACGAGCAGCTCATCCTTGCTCTCGAAGTGCTTGTAGAAGCCCCCGTGAGTCAGGCCGGTGTCCCGCATAACCGTGGCCACCGCCGCGCCGGTTAAGCCCTCCGCGCGAACGCGCCGTGACGCATCTTTCACGATCTTCCGGTGGGTTTCGAGTTTATGTTCCGGTCCGTAGCGCATAGCTAATTATAGGATGCTACCCATCATCTATCGACCCACCACGCTCTTCCAAAGGCGAAATAAACCTGAATCCATAGGATGATGAATATAATCCTATGACCTGTAAGAGCCGCGTGTCGGCCCGACCATCACTCGATCAGGAGATATTTATGTCACCCCAACTCATCTTCTTCGCCAGCGTCGCATTCAGCTTCATCGCGTGGGGAATCGTCGCCAGCCGCTACATCTGGCCGAAGCTCCGCGACCTCGATCGGACCGAAGCTTTACGCCCGATTCTCATGCTTCACAGCTTCCGCTTCTTCGGACTGGTGTTCCTCGTCCCCGGTGTCGTTTCCCCCGAACTGCCTGCTGCCTTTGCGCGTCCCACGGCCTATGGAGACTTCATCGCGGCGATCCTCGCTCTGTTGGCGCTTTTCACGCTGTCCTCCGGAGTTGGCTCCGCCATGACCTGGATATTCAATCTCTGGGGCGCGGCCGATCTCTTGAACGCCTTCTACCAGGGCAATCGCGCCGGACTTCACGCGGGACAACTGGGAGCCACGTATATAATTCCGACGCTCATCGTGCCTCTGCTGCTGATCACTCACGGACTGGCATTCAGGATTCTCCTGCATCGCCAGCACCAATCCGCAATCGTGGAACAGGCTGCGTAAATCCCATTTTGGAACTCGCTCGACTTTTTCCACCGCGGAGTCGTCCGAAACTGTTGACCCTCGATTTACAATAGTCTTGGACAAGGTCCATCGAGCGGCGCCCCCGGCGGGCGCCGTTGCTTTCAGCAGTCGAAGTCCGCAAGTTTTGCGGTTTTTCCCGTTGCCGCTGATCTTCCGGTTCTACGGCTGCCTTTTACGCTCTTTCTCATCCTGGCTTCTTACCCGCCGCCTCGCGGCGGTATGAGTGTCGTTTTGGTATGAGCGTCATTTCGCTGCTGACCGCTTGTTATGCGTCTGCCCGCACCCGTTACCCGGTACCCCCAAGATCACACTTTTTCGTACGCAAAATCCTGAAAACAAACGACATTTTGATATTTTCAGATTTAAATTCTTTCTTTTCAGTGCGCTAACGCGAGAATTTCCGTAACTCGTTGAAAACAGGTCCGGGCAAAACGGGGGGGTGGGGCCTGGAGAACTGCCTGCGCCGGAAGGGCTTGTACCAGCGGAAGTTGAGGCTCGAACCTCCGGAGGTTACCATCGGCGGTGCTATCAGGTACGAAGGTGGTTCTGGAGCATCCGATGTACGAACAGCGAGAATCAAGATTCGAGGCTCTCGTCTACACCGAGAATTCCTCCCTGGCTGCTCGCTGCGCAAAGGCTTTCGCCGAGTTTCCTGCCGATTGGGTCATGTTCTATGACTCGAGCTTCGCCCTGGAATATCTCCGCAAGGAAGAGTTCGACTACCTGATTCTCGATCTCGACTCCGCCGAAAAGGGTTCCATCCTCATCGACACGTTGAACTCCGGCGTGAACCTGCACAGCGTCGTAATGGCAGTCACCTCCGCCCCGGTCGATGCACAGCTCCTGGACCGCTGCTACGCCTCGCGGGTGTTCTATCCGGTTCGTCCAGCGGACATTCAAGAGCAGCTCTATAGGACCGTACCGCTGGCAGAGCGCCTGGCCGCCGAAAGATCCACCGCCCGCTCCTCTGGAGCAGATGATGCCGAGGCGGAAGCAGAACAGCCGGCGATTTCGGCCATGGCTGGAGTTCTCGTGCTCGCTCTGCTCGTCGGAAAAGCTCTTGCCGCATTCTTCCTCGGAGTTTTTCGCATGAAGCATTCGCTGGGGATCCTCGCGCAGGAGAGAATCGCTTCCTTGCTGGCATCCTCCGGAAGCGTGTGGTTCGTCCAGGAGATGACGAAGAACTTCCGAGGACTCGAGTTTGTCGATCCACCTTCTGCCGGCCCAAGCTACCTCATCGCGCTGGGATTGTTGCTTTGGCTCTGCGCGAAGCACAGAAGACTATCCAAATCGCAAACGGCAGGTGTTCTCGCTCGGGAATTAACGTAAGTCTCTGAAAAGAGGACCCGAAAACACAGGCGTGAGGATTTCCTCTATCCCAGTGCTTGTAATTGCTCTATAGCAGTGGTATCAATGCAACTGAGGCCGTCAATCGGCTCGGCACCCCGAGACATAATCATGCCTGTAGCAGCAACTGGAAGCCGCACTGGCCGGAGCGGCGCCACGACGCCGGCCTATCGCCGCATCCAGAGCGAGATCCTGCAACGGATTGAAAACGGCGACTTGAAGATGGGCGACTCGGTCGCATCCGAACGCATGCTGGCAAAAGCGCATGGCGTGAGCCTGATGACCGCTCGCCAGGCGCTCGTGGGCCTGGAACGCGAAGGCCTGGTCGAGCGCCGGCGTGGTGCCGGAACCTTCGTTGCGCCTCCGAAAATCCATTTCAACAAGCTGATGAGCTTTACCGAGCAGCTCACTGGGCGCAGTTTGAACCCGACATCGAAGGTTCTCTCCCACAAAGTCGTCGCGGATGAGCCGGAAGTTGCAGCGCGGCTCTCGCTGCCATTTAACGCGCCGCTGATCAAACTGGAGCGATTGCGCCTCGGCTCTGGAGAGCCGTTCGCAATAGAAACCTGTTATCTCGCAGCAGAGAGCTTTCCCGAACTTACGCGAGCGGCGTTGGAGCGCGGTTCGTTGTTCTCGCTACTGGAACGCGAGTATGGAGTTGAGATTGCGCATGCCGATGAGGAGGTGGATGCGACGGTTGCCGATGCGTACCTGGCGCGCGTGCTCGCCGTCAATCCAGGTCATCCGTTGCTTCGTATACGGCAGACGATTTTCTCGGGTCGCGGAACGCCGACGGTGTGCGTACTCGGACTCTATCGGGCAGATCGCCACGTGCTGCGGATTCGTCGCTACCGCTAGCGAGACTACGGAATTATATCTTCGGCGCTGAGCGCCGGTACGAACGGAAATGAAAACGAATGTCGACACGCGAATTTTCGCACCACATGTTGAAGGAGATTTTCGAGAACCCTGCGGCTGTACGGCAGACGATCGCCGGGCGCGTTTCGCCGGATGATGAGGTTGTTCTCGAAGGTCTGCACCTGGAGTCGTCGGTGTTGCGAGAGTTGCGCGACATCGTCATTCTCGCTTCGGGCACCAGCCGTCACGCCGGCTTGATGGCGAAGATAATGATTGAGAAGCTGGCGAGTTTGCCCGTCACGGTCGACTACGCCAGCGAATTCGAGTACAGCGATGCGACGGAGTGCAAGAACGGCGAACTCGCTATCTTCATTACTCAATCTGGTGAGACGGCAGACACGCTGGCAGCGTTGCGAAGAGCCGCGTCGTGCGGTGCACGCACGCTTGCCATAGTCAACGTGGAAGGGTCGTCGCTGGCGCGTGCGGCAGAGAGCGTTCTCTATACCCACGCCGGGAAGGAAATCGCCGTCGCGTCGACCAAGACCTTCACGGCACAGATGGCAGCATGCCTGCTGCTGGCGATCCATCTCGGGAGGGTTCGCGGCACCATGAATCGCGAGCGGGAGCGCGAACTGCTGTCAGCGTTGCGCGCCGTTCCCGAAAAGGTTGAGGCGGTTCTCGCGGCCGATTCCGCCTGCCAGTCGCTCGCGGAAAAATACGCGATTGCGGCGGATTTCCTGTTCCTGGGCCGCAGCATTCATTTCCCAGTTGCTGCCGACGGCGCGCTGAAGCTCAAGGAAACTTCGTACATACACGCCGAGGCTTATCCCACTGGCGAGATCAAGCACGGCCCTTACGCTCTCATCGATGGAACTATGCCGGTCGTCTTCATTGCGACTCGCGACGGCAATGATTCAGGTTCAGCGCGGCGCTATGACATGACCGTCCAGAACATGCGCGATGTCAAGGAGCGCGGAGCTCGCGTGATTGCGATCGTCAGCGACGCCGCCGAAGAGGTACACGCGCTCACGAAGGATGTGATAACAGTCCCCAGCGCGCCGGAACTGCTGCTTCCGCTCGTCGAAATTGTTCCGCTGCAGTTGTTTGCTTATCACGTCGCGCGACTGCGCGGTGTTGACGTGGACAGACCTCGCAATCTCGTGAAGGCTGTGACCCGGGAGTAATGGCCGAAGTTTCACTGTTCGTTTTCGGACAAGTTGCGTCAATATCGGACACGATCTTCACTTCTGAACTTCAGTACCGCCATTCTTCAAGGGCTTAAGCACGCGGACTTTGGCTCCGAACGTGCTCTAAGCGAAGGGTTTCGGAGACTTGCATGGGGACTCTCGTCCAGGATCTGCGTTCCTCGTTCCGGCAGCTGTGGAAAGCCAAAGGTTTTGCAACGCTGGCGATTGTCACGTTAGCGCTGGGCATTGGCGCGAACACCGCGCTATTTACGATCGTCAACGCCGTCCTGCTGCGACCGCTGCCATACCTGCATTCCAATCGCCTCGTAGCGATTGAGGCGGGTACTAAACTGCAGACCGGACAGGGAACAACGTCCTGGCTGAACTATCGCGACATCTGCGATCAGTCGCACGTCTTCGCTGCCGTCGCGGGTTATTCCAGCGACGTCAGTGTCGTTGAAACGAAAGACCGCTCCATTAGCGTTGTCGCTCCGCATGTCACGCCCAACACGTTCCCGATGCTTGGCGCGCAGCCGCTACTGGGACGCACGTTTACCGAAGCCGAAGGGCAGCCCAACGGCGAGCAATCCGTCATTATTTCCGAAGGACTTTGGCGGTCGAGTTTTCACTCCGACCCGAACGTCCTCGGCAAAGCTGTTCGCGTCGGCGGCATCCCGCGCACGATCGTCGGCGTGATGCCCGAGTCGTTCCGCTTTCCCGAGGAAATGGGCCACGACATCACCGACGGTGTCTGGCTGCCGATTCAGCCCACGGGAGAGATGCTGAACGATCGCGGGTATCACTTCTTCAGCATCATCGGACAACTTCGACCCGGTGTGTCGATCGAGCAGGCGCGCGCCGACCTGAGCCAGGTCTCAAATTACATCGCTCGCGTCGATCCCAAGAATGAGAGGGGCTTGCGGTTCGTCACTGGTTCCTACCAGGAGATGCTGACCGGGCCGGTTCGCCCCGTCTTTTATGGGCTGCTGGGAGCGCTTGCGCTGTTATTGCTCATCGCGTGCGCCAATGTCGCGAACCTGCTGATCGCACGTTGTATCGCGCGTCGCCATGAATTTGCCGTACGCGCCGCTCTCGGCGCCGGTCGCGCACGTCTTGTCCGCCAGATGCTCACGGAAGGCGCAGTGCTCAGCCTGCTCGGCTGCGGTTTCGGCTTTGCTCTGGTGCAGATAATCCTGATTGGAGTTTCCAAACTACCGCCTGACACGATTCCCAGCGCGAGTTACATCGCGGTTCACTGGAACGTTGTATTGCTGCTGGCTGCCATCGCTACCTTCACAACCGTCGTTTCCTCGATCGCCCCAGCATTTCTCGCCGGCCGAACCGATCCGCAACCGGCGCTCCAGGCTGGTTCGCGCGGAGTCGGTTCGCGTTCCGCCAGCGGACGCCTCACCCGCGCGCTCGTCATCGCAGAAGTTGCACTCGCGACTGTGCTGCTGTGCGGAACCGGACTACTGTTCCATACGTTGTGGAACCTTGAGCACACGCGCCTTGGCTTCGACGTCTCCCGAATCACGACGTTCACGGCGATGCCTGCCGACGCCGCTGGTTTCTCCAACCTCCTGGTTTCACCGGACATCGCGAACGCACCCACCTCTGTCGGCGTCACCGCCTACGCGCCCGTGCTCAACCGCATTCGCCACTCGCCCGGAGTAGAAGACGCCGCGCTTGCAACGGCACCGCCGCTTTCTGGCGTACAACTGGGCACGAGCTTCGAGGTTCTCGGACGGCCCAAGGATCCCGGCCATGAGCTCGATGCGCGGATCACTGCCGTGAGCGGCGACTACGGCAAGACACTGGGCACCGCAGTTGTACGCGGCCGCATGATCACCGATGACGACAATGCAGCCGCGCCCTACGTGATCGTCATAAATGAAACTTTGGCGAAGCAATTCTTTCCCAATGAAGATCCGCTGCAGCACCAGATCGATCTGGGCGGCAAGGATACGGGGATGTTGCGCCCCTACACGATCATCGGCGTGATCGCCGATCAGACCGACGACAAAGTTGGGCAACAGGCGCACCCAATGCTGTTTGTGCCTTACCAGCAGGTTCCGACGACGTCGCTCTTCTACCCGGCATTGCTCAAGACCATCATCACGTTTGTCGTAAAGACCCGTGGGGATGTTCCCGTCGCCCCCGAAATGCGTTCCATCTTCCACGACGTTGCGCCCAACTACGCGCTGGATAATTTCAAGGCCATGCGCGAGATCGTGAGCAGCCACATCTTCTCGGAGCGCCTAGGTCTTTACCTGATCGCCGCATTTGCGGGACTCGCGGTCGTTATGGTCGTCGCGGGACTCTACGGCGTGCTGGCGCAGTTGGTCAGCTATCGACGCCGCGAGATCGGCATTCGCATGGCTCTCGGCGCCACGCGCGAAAGCATGGCCTATCTAGTTCTCAAGCAGGGCTCCGTTCTACTGGCCGGTGGTCTCGTTGCTGGCCTGGTGCTTGCCGCACTGGCAGGACGCTTGATCACCGGATTCCTCTACAATGTGCGGCCGCTCGACTTGCTGACTTACGGAGCCGTTGTCTTCATCGCCCTGCTGATCGGGACAATGGCGTCGCTGATCCCGGCGCGCCGGGCAGCCACCGTGGAACCGATACAGGCACTGCGCGAGGACTAGAACTTCGTTGTGCCGTGTGCTCGCGCGGTGGCGAGCACATGCGAGTTTGTTTGAGCCCTGTTATTCTCCTAACCCCAACTTGCTTTCTCCGTCCAAGCTATGCCAGTATCTATGGCTATCCAATATGACAACTATGGGAAAGCAATAGGAGCGATAGTGGGAGACAAGACCGACGTTTGGCAAGGAACACTCGCACTAATGGTGCTGAAGACGCTGGAAACGATGGGGCCGCTGCACGGGTACGGCATCGCCCGCCGCATCGAGCAGACCAGCGGGGATCTTCTCTCGCTGAACTACGGCACTCTCTATCCCGCGTTACTGCGGCTCGAGCAGGAGGGTTCCATAACTTCGGAGTGGGGCGTCTCCGAGAACAATCGCAAGGCGAAGTTCTATCGGCTCACACGTTCTGGCCGCGCGCAGCTTCGAAAGGAAACTCGTGAATGGGAGCAGGCGACGGCAATCCTCGCGCGATTCCTCGCGACCGGGGAGGATTTGCCATGAAAAAGCTCCGAGTATTTCTCGTCCGCTTCTTCGGCCTTTTTCCAAGCCGGAGTCGTCAGTGTGAATTCAATGAAGAGCTCCAATCTCATCTGCAGATGCACATCGATGACAATCTGAGGGCTGGGATGACTCCGGAAGAAGCTCGTCGCGACGCCATGCTCAAGCTCGGCGGCACAGAACAGACCACCCAGGCTTATCGCGAGCGCGGGACCATTCCATCCATCGAGAAGTTTCTGCAAGACATTCGTTTCGCCGTCCGCCAACTGACGCGGTACCCGGGTTTCACGATCACCGCGATCCTGATGCTCTCGCTCGGAATGGGGGCGAGCATCGCGATTTTCAGCTTCGTCGATGCAACGCTGCTGAAACCGCTACCGTATCGCGACCCCAACCGGCTGGTCGATGTCACCGAGAGCGCATCCGTCTTCCCTCGGGCAAACCTCTCTTATCTTGATTATCTCGACTGGAAGAGACTGAATCACGTCTTCAGCTCGATGGACATTTACACCGGCCGCGGATTCATGATGAAGGCCGGTAACGCGGTTGACCTGGTCTCCGGAGCGCGAGTCACCGATGGCTTCTTCCGAACCCTGGGCGTGAAGCCGGTTCTTGGCCGAGATTTCTATGCCGGAGAGGACAAGCCTGACGCCCCCAACACCGTCATCCTGAGCTATGGTGCCTGGCAGCGAAGATTCGGTGGCCGAGCCGACGTCATTGGGAAGACTGTCGTGCTGAGCGATACAGCGACGACTATTGTTGGCGTGCTTCCGCGCAACTTCTATTTTCCGCCTCGCGGGGATGCAGAATTCTGGGTTCCACTCCGTCCCGGCGGCTTGTGCGAGACTCGACGAAGCTGCCATAACCTCTATGGCATTGCGCGGCTCAGGGAAGGGATCAGCGTGGCGGCCGCTCGGGCGAACATGAAGGCCATCGCCCGCCAACTCGAGTTGCAGTATCCAGACTCGAACCGGGATCAGGGCGCCGTAGTACAACCACTCTACGAACTCATCGTCGGCGATGTCAGGCCGATTCTGCTGGTCCTGCTCGCCGGCTCCGGCCTGCTGCAATTGATTGCCGGAGTGAACGTCGTGAGTCTCCTGCTGGTGCGGTTCGAAGCCCGCCGTCGCGAAGTCGCGGTCCGCGGCGCGCTGGGTGCTTCTGTTTCGCGCCTGATTCGACAGTTCATCACCGAAGCATTTGTTCTCGTGGCTGTTTCCCTGGCCGCCGGACTGGCTGCTGCGTATCTGGCGATGCGCGTCCTGATCGGAATGCTCTCCGAGGACATCCTGTTCAGCATGCCTTACTTGCGGGACGTTGGGATGACTGTGCATGTGCTGCTGTACGCGGTCGGAGTTGCCCTGCTTTCGTGGCTGATGTTTTCGATTGCGCCCGCGATGCGCCTCTCCGTCACGGAGATGAGAGCTGATCTAAACGAGGGAAGTCGTGCCGCCTCGAACACGATGTGGAAACGTTTCGGCTCCAACCTCGTTGTCGTGGAACTGGCGCTCGCGATGGTGCTCCTGGTTGGGGCTGGATTGCTGACCCGGAGCCTTTATAACCTGTTGAACGTAGATCTTGAATTCGAGCCGCAACACCTGGCGACGCTAACCGTTAGTGCGTCTGACGAAAAGTATGGAAAGAATGAGCAGCAAGTCGCATTTGCGCATGAGATTGAGAGGCGTGTTCAGCGTTTGCCCGGTGTTCTTTCCGTCGCGATTGGCAGCAGGCTTCCAGTCAGCGGTAACGGAAACACCAGTTGGATCCGGATTGTCGGCATGCCCTATAACGGCGAACATCATGAGACCAACGAGAGGGAAGTCAGCGCAGGATATTTCAGGACGATCAAGGCTCCCCTCCTGCGCGGGCGGGAGTTCACCGAAACCGACGATGCCTCACACCCAAACGTAGTTATCGTAAACGAGGCGTTTGTCCGCAAGTTCCTGCCTGGGCAAGATCCGATCGGCAAGAAGATCGGAGATACGACGCTGACGCCAAAGTCTCTTCGGGAGATTGTCGGGGTCGTCGCCGATATCCGGGAGGCGTCGCTCGATGGCGAGATCATGCCGGCCGAATACCTTCCCTTCGATCAAAGTCCAGAGAATTATCTGAGCGTGATAGTGCGGAGTTCGCAGTCGGAAGCGTCTCTCTTGCCATCGATCGTGTCTACAATTCGCCAGATCGACCCGGGAGTTGGCACGTTGGATGAAACCACGATGATGCAGCGCATCAACGATTCGCCGACTGCATATCTGCATCGCTCCGCAGCATACCTCATTGGCGGTTTCGCAGCGTTGGCACTCCTGCTCGGGATTATCGGACTGTACGGTGTCATCGCCTATTCCGTCGGTCGCAGGACACGCGAAATTGGAGTGCGAATGGCGCTCGGCGCGCAGCGCAGCTCCGTGTATCAACTCATCCTTAAGGAGGCAGGGCGACTTGCGGCCATGGGAATCATTCTCGGTATCGTCTCCTCTATTGTTGCCGCAACCCTGCTTCGGAAGCTCCTGTTCCAGGTTCATGCGTGGGACTTGGGTACATTGAGCGTTGTCGTGCTGGTGCTGGCGGTCGCGGTCATCCTGGCGAGCTATCTCCCGGCTCGGAGGGCGGCCTCGCTTAACCCGATGGATGCACTGCGCACGGAATAACTGAATCAAAGTGCATTTCCGGGACATTGTCTTGTCATTTACAATTGCCCCGGTGAAACTCCCAGCCAATTTCCTGCAGGTAGCGCTCCTTGGGTTTGCCGGCACTCTGTCGGCGCAGCAGGCCGCGCAACAGCCGCAGATCAAGGTTAACTACCTCAACGTCTGCACCCCCGGGACGGGCGAGAAGGCCGCGATACTGGCGGCACTTGAGCGGCTTCCGGCCGTGCCGCGTTTCAGCACCGACTTCGAAATTGCACGTGGGCGGACGACGGTGGCCGAGGATGCACTTTCGGCTGGTCCGGACGCCAGGCCGGGCCCGCCGCAACTCTCGCGCTGGGTTCGGATTCGCAAAGAGTTTATTGATAGTTCGCCTTATCTCAACGCCCAGTACACGTTCAGCCTCACCGGTGACAAGGCGGACGAGCTATTGGTATTTCGGTTTCGCGAGCCGAAAGATGTCTTGCAGGTTACGATTTCGGATGAGGTCGAATCGCTGCCCAATCCCGCGCAGGTGGTTAGTACGCAAACGCCTGCCGATCGAATTCGCCTGGAGCGGTTCGGAAAGTCCTCGCTTGTGCTGGCGCGTTGCCCCGGGGCGGACCAATCCGCCTACGAGCCGCTCTTCCAGAAGGCATCAGAAATCCTGAATGCCTACCGGGAACATATGGGCGCGCGCACCGTGGTGGCGCAAGACCTGCCGAAAACGGCCGAGCGACCGCCGGCGGCAAGCCGTCCGAAGTCGAAGCGAAAACCCTGAGTCGAATCTTTTCTCAATGTAAGGAATCAATCAACACATGGAAGAAATCCGCAACACAGTCATCATGGGATCCGGATGCGCCGGACTTACGGCCGCGATCTACGCGGCCCGCGCCAACCTGAAACCACTCGTCCTGGAAGGCCACGAGCCTGGCGGCCAGCTTTCGCTTACGACACTGGTTGAGAATTTCCCGGGATTTCCCGAGGGAATTCAAGGGCCGGAACTGATCAACAACATGCGCAAACAGGCGGAGCGCTTTGGAGCGGAATTCAAGACCGCGCACGTGAACAAGGTTCACCTGACCTCGCGTCCGTTTACGCTCTACCTTGGTAAGGAGGAAATCAAGACCAGCAGCCTGATTATCGCCAGCGGAGCGACCGCGCGGTGGCTTGGACTTCCGAGCGAGCAGGCGTTGATCGGTCATGGAGTTTCGTCCTGCGCGACCTGCGACGGCTTCTTCTTTTCCGGCAAGGAGATCGCGGTGATCGGCGGAGGAGACTCGGCCATGGAGGAAGCACTCTTCCTGACCCGCTTTGCTACCAAGGTCACGGTGATCCATCGTCGTGATGCCTTCCGCGCCTCGAAGATTATGCTTGACCGCGCCAAGGCGCATCCGAAGATCGATTTCCTGCTCGACACGGTTGTCGAGGAAGTTCAGGAGCCGGCGAAGAAGGAAGTAACGGGGTTGAAGCTGCGGAACGTGAAGACTGGAAAATGCCACGACTTTCCGACGTCGGCGATGTTCCTCGGCATCGGCCATATCCCGAATGCCTCGATGTTCAAGGACCTTATCGATCTCGACGGCGACGGTTACATTCGCACCCGCGACTATGTCTTCACCGGCGTTCCTGGCGTGTTCGCCTGCGGTGACGTGCAGGACCGGCGTTATCGGCAGGCTATCTCGGCCGCCGGAACCGGTTGCATGGCGGCGATGGAAGTCGAGAGATTCCTGGAAGAACACGGAAAATAAAGGTGCAAGGCACAAGGCGCAAGGGGCCATGAAAAACTCTTGAACCTTGCACCTTGAGCCATGTACCTGCCTTCCGTGACGACGGTCATACCGCGAAATCGCCCCGCATGTGATACAAACTATGGTCGCACCTCCGGCGACCTTACTTGAATCCATCCGGGCGTGTGCCCGCGGAGCCGTAATGTTACGTGCATTGTTCATTGGGCTATCTGAAAGCAAATCCTTAAGACATTTTGCCGAACGTTCTGCGATGGGACAGAAGATGTCCCGCCGCTTTGTGGCCGGAACCACGGTCGAAGAACTCCTTAATGCGACCGAAGCGGTCAATAAACTGGGCATTCGCGTCAGCGTCGACAACCTTGGCGAAAACGTCACCAGCCGCGACGAGGCGCTGCACAGCCGCGACCTGTATCACCAACTACTCGACGAGATCAACAAGCGCAAGCTGGATGCCAACGTCAGTCTGAAACTCACGCACATGGGCCTCGACGTCGACGAGAAGCTGGCGCACGACATCGTGAACGAACTGCTGGCGCACGCGGTTTCCATCAACAGCTTCATTCGCATCGACATGGAAGGCTCGCCCTACACGCAGCGGACGATCGACTTCACACGCGCACTGCACAACCGGAATGGCAACAAGGGACGGGTTGGAACGGTGCTGCAGTCGTATATGCGGCGAACCGAAAATGACGCGAAACTATTGTGCTCGGAGGGCATTCGCATCCGTCTCTGCAAGGGCGCGTACAAAGAACCGCCAGAGGTCGCGTTCCAGCCGAAATCCGAGGTCGATGCCAATTACCTCAATGTGGCGAAATACCTGCTGAAAAGCGGTACCTTCCACGGCCTGGCCACGCACGACGAAAGTATCATTAGCGAGATAAAGAACTGGGCGCGCGCCGAAAATATCTCGCCCAGCAGCTTCGAGTTCCAGATGCTCTACGGTATTCGCCGTGACCTGCAGGAAGCGCTCGTGAAAGAAGGGTGGGGAATGCGCGTATACATTCCGTTCGGCACGGAGTGGTATCCGTACCTGATGCGACGCCTGGCCGAGCGGCCGGCGAACGTATTCTTCATCGCGAAGAATATCTTGCGAGGGTAACGAGTACCGAATCGCGAGCTACAAGCTTAAAGTTCATTTCGAAGCCGCGGAATATCACTTCGCTTCGTGATACCGCGGCTTGCCATTTCCCGGGTCGGTGATAGTTTTTTGGGCAGATTCGTCCCGAGGATCGCCCATGAAGAGGGTTTTCACCGTTGTGGTTCTTGGCATGTTGCTCGCCTCTTGCGGCGGCGGCAACGGTCCCGATAGCCAGCCTCCGGCTACCTTGACCAGCGGGAACTGGACGTTCTACCCACCGACGGTGGATTCCAACCAATTCTTTTTCTTCGGCGGCAACCTCACGCAGACCGGTTCAACGGTCTCGGGAGTGGCGTATATCGGTCTCCCGGATTGTGTGTCGTTGATGAACGGCGCGCCCGTTACAGGGAGCATTCGCGGAAATTCGTTGACACTACAGACGGGCACGACGGTAGTCGTAAAGATAACCGGCACGATTTCGAATTCGAAGTCCGTCACCGGCACTTACTCCGTGAGTGGAACGTGTGATGACGGGGCACACGGCAACATTACAGGAACATATATCCCGCCGCTCACCGGAACGTGGAACGCTACCGAGGTTATCAACGGAGCCTCGGTCGCAATTACGTTGAAGCTTACGCAGCAGGAGACTCCCAGCCTGGAGGGGTACTTTCCGCTGAGCGGCACAGTCGAGTACGTTGGATCACCATGCGTGGTTTCGGCCACGGTTAATTCACAGTCGCTGGTGCTTGGTGGCATGGTCGGAATCGTTGTGGATACCAGCGAGGTTGACGGTGGAAGCGGCCAACTGATGTATGCCGGTGTGCTCGAAGATCCTGCAACAGCTACCTCATTCAACACCGTTGAGCAGGTAATGGGTGGAGGATGTTTGAGCAGCGGCAACTTGATCACGTTCACAAAACAGTAGGCCCGCGGACGGTCTAGAATCACACTATGGCACGCACAGAAGAGTTTCACGTTAACGGCGAAGACCTGGTTCGGAAATTCAAAGAAATCGTCGAGAGCGGGATGGCCCGCCGGATCATCATCCGCGATGAACACGATAAGACGCTGGTAGAAATCCCGCTGGCAGTTGCAGCGGTGGGGACGGTGCTGGCGCCAGTACTGGCGGCAGTGGGAGCTTTGGCCGCCCTGGTGACCAAGTGCAAGATCGTGGTGGAGAAGGTGGACTGACCCAGATCTGCTGACGACGGCAGATGTGGGACATAGAGGAGAAGACTGTCCGGGGCGGTATTAGGCCCGTGGTTATTGACGAGAGGGTCAATTGTTGCTGCAAAGAAACGGTCTCGTCATTTTGCCGACTTCAGGGTATTATTCCGCAACTCCCAAGAGAGAGGTGAGCCGTGTACGCAATCCTCTGTATCTCACAAGAACCTAACACGCTGCACAGCGTAACTCTGGTGCTGCGGTCACGCGGTTACATCTGTATCTCGGCGGAGTCGGCCGAAGAGGCACAGGGGGCGTTCGCGGGAAGCGGTGCCGACCTGGTCATCCTCGACCATGCACTACCCGGCAGCGAGAAATTGGCGCAGGCCCTCAAGGCGCAACGCAACGTTCCGCTCATCATGCTGGCTGGCCTCAGCGACGTCCTTCCCACCATGGGTTTCGTCGACCTGCTTTGTCCGAAGCCCGTTAACGGACACGAGGTCCTGCGAGAGGTGGATTCGTTCCTCGGGGGAAAACGTAAGGTCGCGGGAGAACGGTAACCCTTCCCCAGTTCGCAACTCATCAGCCTGTCAAGGGCGACGACCAACCCACATCTGCCAACTGCGGTAGATGCAGGGCAGGGAGCTAGTTAGGCTACCGACGAAGCGGTTCGAGACTTGCTGACGATCCACTGCAGCATCTTCGTAAACTCCCGCGCGTCGAGTGGTTTATGCACGACGAGGTCGACGTTGAGCGGCTTTTCGACGAGAGAAGTCCCGGAGAGCAGGATGAGCGGCACATCGTTTAGCTGCTTCAGGCGCTTGGCGAGCGCCAGCGCATTTCCCCCGACCAGATCATTGTTCAGGATGACAAGATCGACTTTGCTCTGGCTGTAGGCTGATGCGGCTTCGTCAGGATCCTGGGCGGAGAGGCAGATATACCCGCAGGACCGGACGATGATCGACAGAGCGCTGATGGATCGTATCTGATCGTCGATGCACAGGACTGCGTACATACCAGCCTTTCCAAGACCATTCTTTGTGACTGACTGCACCCGATTGTGAAGGGGATGAAGTCCGTTGTCTATAAGACAAGAGTACAGGGGGTGTATTTCTAGGAGACTCCGCCAGCCCCGTTGGCATCTCGAGACTTGAACGCATGGCACTGTTCGTGGTGCTCAGCCAAGGCGCGCACAGCCAAGTCGTACTCCTTCCGGGCAGACTCCGCCTTTCGGCGCGCGGGTTTTGCGAGCTCGGGCATCCAGCCACTCACCTCGGCGAGCTGCTCGGCGAAGGCCCAATCCCGGCTTGCCTTTGAGACGACTGCCTCCAGATGGTGGCATGTAGCGCAATCCAAGGCAGACGACTCCTCGCCGTGAGTAGATGCCGATTCAAAGGCGGATGATGTCCCCATCGGTGACACGGGACGGCGGAATTGTGCAGCCCGGGCCAGTCACTTTCCCCTGTGACAAAGGGCCAGAAGCATGTGATGGGAATCACAGCCCCTTGGCCAACGTTCCCTGAGAATTCTGAATGGAATCACCTTTTCTCGCGGGAAGGGCGGAGCTAAATCGTGTTTGCAATCCATTCGGCTAAGTTTCTTGCTCCGGGCATCAAGCGCTTTACGATCGAGGCGCCTCGCATTGCCCGAAAACAGAAGGCGGGTCAGTTTGTCATCGTGCGGCTGTACGATCATGGCGAAAGAATCCCGCTAACCATAGCCTGCTCGGATCCCGAGCGCGGCACCATCGACCTGATCGTGCAGTCGATCGGGAAGACCACCTACATGATGAATACGCTCGAGGCCGGCCAATCGATCCTCGACGTCGTTGGGCCACTCGGTAAGCCTTCGGATGTGAAACTCTGGGGCACGGTGGTCGTCATAGGGGGCGGCGTGGGCACGGCGATCGCGTTGCCGACCGCGGCGGCGATGAAAGCGGCGGGCAACAAGGTCATCTCAATCATTGGTGGGCGGACCAAAGAACTCGTGCTGCTCGAAGACGAGGTTCGGGCGGTGAGCGATGTCACCTACATCACGACCGACGACGGCTCCTACGGCGACAAGGGACTGGTCACGGACAAGCTGAAACAGCTTATTCAAAACGGAGTGAGAGTCGACCTCGTCCTGGCGATCGGGCCAGTGCCGATGATGCGGGCGGTGGCGGAGACGACACGTGGCGAGCGCATTCACACCATCGTGAGCCTGAATTCGATCATGGTGGACGGCACAGGAATGTGCGGCGGATGCCGCGTATCCATCGACGGCAAGAGCGAGTTTGCCTGTGTGGACGGGCCGGAGTTCGACGCCCACAAAGTCGATTTCGACATCATGACGGCGCGAAGCCGGATGTATCGCGAACAGGAGTGCGCCTCGCTGGCCCGCTTCCAGGAAGAGCAGAAGCAAAAAGAACTGGCGACTGTGCAGGGAGGAACCAAGTAATGGCAGACGAGAAAAAGGCGCCGGTTAATCCGCTCTCGATGAAGGAGCGAGTCAAGATTCCGCGGCACCACATGCCGGAGCAGGATCCTGTCGTCCGGGCGCACAACTTTCAGGAAGTGAACCTGGGTTACGACCCCGATTTGGCGAAGTCGGAAGCCCTGCGCTGCATTGCGTGCGCCAAGCCGGAGTGTGTGAAGCAGTGTCCCGTGGGCGTGAAAGTGCGCGAATTCGTGGACCTCGTTGTCGCGGGCGACTACCTCGCCGCCATAGCGAAAGTTCGGGAGGACAACGTACTGCCGGCGATCACCGGCCGGGTATGTCCACAAGAAGAGCAGTGCGAACTGGGATGCGTTCTGAAAAAGAAGGGCAGTTCGCTGGCGATCGGTCACCTGGAGCGCTTCGTTGCTGACTACGAGCGCAAGGTAGGGAAGCTCTCTCTGCCGCCCATGGCACCGCCGACAGGTAAGCGCGTCGCGATCGTCGGAAGCGGCCCGGCGGGCCTGACCGCCGCAGGCGACCTCATTCAGAAGGGGCACGGTGTTCGCGTTTTCGAGGCGCTGCACGAGCTTGGTGGAGTGCTCGTCTATGGCATTCCCGAGTTCCGGTTGCCCAAGGAAATCGTCCGGCAGGACATCGATAACCTTCGGAAGATGGGCGTCGAGTTTGAAACGAATGTAGTTGTCGGCAAGACGGTGACCGTCGATGAGTTGCTGAATGAAGAGGGCTATCATGCGATCTTCGTCGCGACGGGTGCGGGATTGCCGCAGTTCCTGAAGATTCCGGGCGAGAACCTGAACGGAATCTATTCGGCGAACGAGTTCCTGACGCGTGTGAACCTGATGCGCGCGTACCGTTTCCCAGAGTACGACGAGCCGGTGTACGACGTTGCGGGAAAGGATATCGCGGTATTCGGCGGCGGCAACACGGCGATGGATGCGGTGCGCACATCGTTACGGCTGGGCGCGAAGAATGCCTACCTGATGTATCGGCGGGGCGAGAAGGAAATGCCGGCCCGCGCAGAAGAGATCAAGCACGCACAGGAAGAGGGCGTGCAGTTCATGATGCTGACCAACCCGGTTGAGTTCATTGGCGAGAACGGATGGCTGAAGGCCGTGCGTTGCCAGAAGATGGAACTTGGCGAGCCGGATGCTTCCGGCAGGCGTCGGCCGGTGCCAGTCGCCGGATCGGAGTTCGAGGTGCCAATCTCGATGGCGGTGGTGGCCGTGGGGACGACGGCGAATCCGCTGGTGCAGTCGACGACCCCGGATCTCGCGACGAACAAATGGGGGTACATCAGCGCGGACCCGCAGTCGCTGCGTACGTCGAAGACAGCCGTGTTCGCGGGCGGAGACATCGTTACCGGCGGAGCGACAGTGATCCTGGCGATGGAAGCCGGACGCAAAGGGGCGAAGTCGATCCACGAATGGCTGACCACAGGAGAGTGGGAGCCGAAGCCGGTGGAACTAGCGAAGTAACTTAACCACGAAGGACACGAAGGGAAAAAAGTCGAAACAGCTTTGTATGACTTTGTGTTCGGGATTCTATTTTCCTACCCGGCGCGGAGTCGTGTCGCGTGCGCTGCTTGCCGCGAGGCGTCGATTGGTATCATCGGCAGGAAGATTTTGAAAGCAGTATAGCTCTTTCCTGGCGTGGTGCGGCTATGGATGCGCACCGCGCCGCCGTGTTTTTCTACCAGGTTACGTGTTACCCACAGCCCCAGCCCGGTGCCCACATCTTTCTTTGTCGTGAAAAACGGCTCGAAGATGCGCTTGCGCAACGAAGCCTTGATCCCGGGGCCGTTGTCGATGACGGTGACGCGCATGCCCGGCATCATCGTCGAACCCCAGTTCTTATTTTCGGAAACTACGATTATGATCTCGCCATTTTGCTCCACGGCGTCGATGCTGTTGCTGATTAGGTTTCCGAACACCTGGCGCACTTCGCCACCCACAGCCGAAATCTCGATTTCATTGCGCAGCACCAGTTCGAGTTTTATTTCCTTCTTCTTGAGCTTAGGCCCATAGAGCATTTGCAGTTCCTGCAACAGCTCGGAAATACGCATTTTGTGCGGCGCCGCGGTTTCGCGATAGAACCCGAGCGTCTGCCGGGTCAGGTGCGACATGCGCGCCAACTCCTGCTCCGCCATCTGGAGGAAACTGGCTGCCGCCTGTGGTTCCTGCAGGTTGTTGCGCGCGAGAAAGACGAGGTTGGTGACTGACTCCAGAGGATTGTTGATTTCATGCGCGATCGTTGCGGCCATTCTCCCAGCCGAAACGAGTTTTTCCGTTTGGATCAGCACCGATTCCGACTGCTTGCGGTCCGTGATGTCCATGGCAACGCCGAGCATGAGGATCGGAACACCCTTCTCGTCGCGCAGAATGCTGCCGCGTGAACGAATCCAGCGGATTCGCGTTTCGGGATCGACCACGCGGAAATCGAATTCGGCATACTCCCGGCCGGTTTCCAGCGCATTGCGCAATGCCAGATGCGCGCGGTCGCGATCCTCCGTGTACATGGAGCCAAGCCAGTTCTGGTACGTCGGCTCGATCCATGGCTTCAAGTTCAGCAACGAGTAATATTCCGGCGACCAGTAATACGTGTTGGTCGTGATCTTCCATTCCCAGGTGCCAGACTTCGTCGCCTGCTGCGTCATCCGCAGACGGGTCTGGCTGGAGAGCAATTGTTCTTCGGAACGATGGAGTTTGAGACTCTCCCGCTGGGAAGACTCCAACGCGCGGCGATATCCTTCTCCCAGACCGATGATGAATAGGCTCACGACGATATAGGTCGCGAGTTCCATCCAATTGGCGATGGTGCCGGCGTGCAATTCCCGAAAAGGCACCACCCAGTTGTACGTTGCTACGAAGCCACCCAAGAGAACGGCCAGAATCGCTGGCACCAGCCCGCCGTACCAGGACGCGAAGAAGACAGCCGCATAGAGGACAAAATAGGGTTGATGCTCACCCAAAAGCGGCTCAAGCCAAGCACGCAATAGAAGGACAGCGACAGTGAAGAGGAGGCTAAGTCCGTAACGGAGCCACGGTGAGCGCACGCTCGGAGCACTCCAACCCGCAAACCGGGCAATCCAGTTGGAAGTGTCTCCCCAGTCCTGCATCCATCAGCTCCGAATCGGAGGGTCTTTGTGCAAGAAACAATCTCAAGTGTAGTGATCTTACATCAAAGTTACTGGTTGCAACGGACACCACTTCCAGAATTCTTGCTCCGCTCGGAAGTGCAAAATGGACAATCCAGAAAAGCGCACTGTCGTACAACACGTGGGCGAACAATCGTGCAATGGCTGGTGCAGACCGTGTATTTGCAGAAAGCTAGCCCCGAATGGCCGTTCTTGCATCCAACCTAACAGAGCTGGACAACAGCTAGAGTGGGCCCTAAAGCCATAATGAACTCGGAGAACCTAACAGATAGCCTTCGCTCGGAATTCGCCTCCATTGTTGAATCCACGGATGATGCCATAATCGGCAAAGACCTGAACGGCACCATCACGAGTTGGAACAAGGGGGCGGAGCGTCTGTACGGTTATTCAGCCAAGGAAGCGATAGGAAGACATATCTCCATGATCTCTCCGCCGGATCGCGGGGACGAAATCGTGGAGATCATGCGCCGGGTGCGCCTGGGTGAGAGGCTTGATCACTACGAAACGGTGCGGCGAACCAAGGACGGCCGGCTCCTCAATATATCGCTCACCATTTCGCCGATCTACGACAATAAGGGCCGCTTGAAAGGTGCCTCGGCCATCGGCCGCGACATTACCGAAACGAGGCGCGCCGAAGAAGCTCTTCGACTCTCGGAACGCCTGGCTTCGGTCGGACGGCTCGCCGCGACAATCACTCACGAAATCAACAATCCTCTCGAGTCGATCGGAAATGTGCTGTTCGTATTGTCACAACGCGAGCTTTCGCCCGAGGATGCGACCCTGGTTCACTATGCCCAGGAGGAGTTGAGGCGCATAACGCAGATCGTGCGACAGACGCTCGCGTTCAACCGTGTTGTCAGTTTTCCCGCGGAATTTGCGGTGCAGGACGTCATGGATGATGTTCTCGATATGTACCAACGAAAGATCCAGAGCACCAGGGCTACGGTGGACCGGCGCTATCGGACCCCCGGGAAGATACTGGCTCATGCGGTAGAAATCCGGCAGGTCTTCGCCAACCTGGTAAGGAATGCGGTGGAAGCTGTCGGGGCAGGTGGGCATCTTCTCGTCGCACTTCATCCCTCGCGCTCTTGGAAAGACCTGAAAGTGAGGGGGGTCCGTATCCTGGTTATTGACGACGGCGCGGGTATCCCCGAGCCTGTCCGCGGGCAAATCTTCAATCCATTTTTCAGCACGAAAGAAGAGCAGGGAACTGGGCTGGGCCTTTGGGTTTCACGCCAGATTGTGCACCGGCACGGAGGAACAATTCGGTTCCGCACGAAAATGCACCGCGGAACCTGCTTCTCGGTTTTCCTTCCACTGCGCCCGCCAAACCGTGATCTCGGCAAAGCGCCGGGGCACGTTTCAAAAGTAGCCTAGAGTTTTCTTCGGAGAATTAAGCCGCCCGGCGGCGGTCAAGGGCTTCGCGAACTTTCTTGCCGAGATCTTGCGGATAAAACGGCTTCTCGATGAGGTCCGCGTCGGGAAAAGATTCCAGTTTCTCGTTCTCAAGAGATCCGGTCATGAACAGGACGCGGATGCCGGGACGCATTTGGCGGATGCGTATCGCCAACTCAGGCCCGCGCATTTCGGGCATGAAATCATCTGTGATCAGCAGGTCGATGCGGGTCGCGCTGTCAGATGCAATGCGAAGAGCCTCGGAAGGCGTGGTTGCGGCGAGTGCATGGAAACCGAATCCGCGCAGCATGGTGGTGACCACTTCACAGATCTCCGGCTGGTCTTCCACTACGAGCAACGTTTCGTTCCCACGGATTTCCGGCATAAGACAAATCCAAAACATGCACTCGGCGAGAACTGCCGCGAGCCGGTTCTTGCCCGAGGTGAGGCACACTATATCCCAGCTTTCGCAGCGTGGGTAGTTACACCGGGAGGTGACCGGTTGACCAATACGATAACATCCGGGCGGTGCTCGTCTGTCTGTGAGCGGACACAGTTGGGAAGAGGTTTTTAGAAGGGAAAGTTGCCTGCCCTACTGCGCGCGGCCATTCTGCTTGCCCAGCAGGGTCTCGACTGTCCGATCGATGCTGTTAATGAAGCCGTCCGGCTCAGGCACGTTCATGATGTTGGAGAGGGCGACATTCCAGCGCTCCGACTGCGGCAGCACTTCGGTGCGACGATCAGGAATGGGCGCCAGACAGTACCCGAGCCACACGACCGTGCAGAGGAAATAGGTAGTACTGATGGTAATCCGCATCGTGAACATTGAAATTGCGGTGTACTGGTTAAACAGCAGCAAGGCTGTCATCGAGATGCAGGAGAAAACGCCAAACCCGAGCGCGATACCAAATAATTGGTGCTTGTTGCTGATTCCCAGATACTTTGAAAAAACGAAAACGAAAAAGACCAGTCCGCATTCGAGGATACGAACGCTTCGCTCTCCGGTCGCCAGCGCAATATAGATCCGGCCATTTCCTGGGTCCGTCTGAATGAAGGCGGTAAGCAAAGCGATGAGAACCAGCAGGAGAAGGCACCAACTAAAAATCATTTCTCCGAACTCGCGGAGCGCCTCATATGGCCGGAAGGACACCAGGAAAATCTCTCGAATTACTCCAAAGCCGAGGAATATGCCAATAGCGCTTGTTGTCCAATAGCCCCTGTAATAAATGGGATAGGAACAATGCCAGAGGATGAACATCACTAATTGGCTGATTACCTGGAATACCGTGTAGTTAAAGAACATCGGGTATTCCCGCCGCAGATTGCGACGCAGCATGGTCACCGCGATAAGGAACTGGATCGCTGGTGCGGAAAACCAGATAAGGTACTCAGGCCAGTGGAGGTGCATATTTCACTGAAGAGAATACCTTCAGGCGGTAACCTGTGCAAGAGATTACTCCCAATAGTGTTGTAACTTACGTAATGTTTTACTTAGGAGTAAACACTTGATGCGGCAACTTTGCACACCGCAACGCAATTCGCGGGATAAAGGCGAACTGGAGGATGCCTAATCGTTACTCGCAAGGCATCCTCGTCCAATTCGAAATGTGTAACCAATTCTTAGTTCATACCACTCGGCATCTCAAACGGAGCAGCGGCAGAACCTTCTCCAAGAAGAGCGATGCGAGTCGCGGGCCTCTCAAACGGTACGCATCCGGGCTTCGAGGGGCTGCAAGCTGGAGTCGGGTACGAACCTTCGCCGGCCTGCAACTTGGGCTCGACGACAAACGGTATGCACCCGGGCTTCGAAGGGCTGCAAGCTGGAGTCGGGTACGAACCTTCGCCGGCCTGCAACTTGGGCTCGACGACAAACGGTATGCATCCGGGCTTCGAAGGGCTGCAAGCAGGTGTCGGGTAGGAACCTTCGCCGGCCTGCAACTTGGGCTCAACGACAAACGGTATGCATCCGGGCTTCGAGGGGCTGCAAGCAGGAGTCGGATAAGAACCTTCGCCGGCCTGCAACTTGGGCTCAACGACAAACGGTATGCATCCGGGCTTCGAGGGGCTGCAAGCAGGAGTCGGATAGGAACCTTCGCCGGCCTGCAACTTGGGCTCAACGACAAACGGTATGCATCCGGGCTTCGAGGGGCTGCAAGCAGGAGTCGGATAGGAACCTTCGCCTCGCTCTGCGGCGAGTTGTGCGGGAGATCCCTGGTGCATGTCTGGGGTGGGGAATGTTCCTTCGCTAAACATCGCTGCCTGAACCTGCTGATTGACCTGAATCATGGTTCCGCAGTAGATGCCGAGGATCAAAAGGGAAAGGGTCGCCAACCACACGAAGTACTTCATGAGGAGTCTCCTGGGTACAAATGGGTTATTGGTGAATCTGGCGAAGTATAAAATTTCCAGTTACTTTAGTAACTAAAAAATTTTTCTGTTCCGAAATCGTAAGTCGTCTGTACCCATATAATGGGTGACTACGAAAAGGTACCCCGTCCTATGGTGTACCTATGGACGATGGCACTTTTGGGTACTTTTGGAGTGGTTGTGGAAAACCGGAATTTCGACAAATCGGGTACTCAAGTCACCTCAAAAGATACGACGACGTATTCTGCCCAGAAGCAGGCGATGCTGCACTGCCCCACCTGCTCCTCTCAACTCCATGAGAATCACTGCAAACTCGTCTGTCCGAACTGCGGGTTTTTTCTGAGTTGTTCCGATTTCTACTGATTCCATCGACCGGTTCATCGCACAGAACAGAGATTCTCAGGGCAAAACATACGGGACTCGTCGCTAAGAATTTCCCAGTCGATGTTCGTGTTTTGGCCGTGAGCGCAGTTGAAGTGCGTTCCGCAGTGATATCTTAGAAGGCTGGCTCGTGTGCGCCGAGCGAAGTAGCGCACCAATCCTGTGGTGGAGGGTGAACGAGAATGATCAAGAGAAAGGGAAGTGCCCACTGGGAAGGTGGATTGATGGACGGCAAGGGAACCGTCTCGAGTGCGAGCGGAGTGCTCTCGAACACGCAATATTCTTTTAAGACAAGATTTGAAAACGGGGTTGGCACCAATCCGGAGGAGTTGATTGCGGCGGCTCACGCCGGCTGCTTCTCCATGGCACTCTCGAAGCAACTGGAAGACGCGGGGATGAAGGCGCAAAGCATCGAGACCGAAGCAACGGTCAGTTTCGATAAAACGGATGGTGGTTTTGCGATCGTGGAGATCCACCTGGATCTGACAGCGACGATTCCGGGAGCAGACAAGGCCAAATTCGAGCAGGCGGCCGCCGCAGCCAAAGCGGGATGCCCGGTTTCCAAGCTCTTCAAAAACAACACCAACATTACACTGGACGCGAAGCTCGCATAGACAAAGCCGCGATATTCTGCACAATTGTGCCCCGCCTCGCGCGGGGCTTTCGTTCCTCTCGGCGAATCCAGAGAAGGAAACACGCCACTGAAATCGGCCATCTCACTCGGAGTACGCGTACTCTGGGTTCCAAGCGCGTGCGGAGTGCTCTTTTGAAGATCACCATCTTTGGACTGACGCTCTCATCGTCATGGGGCAACGGACATGCAACACCGTATCGTGCCATTCTGCGGGCACTGGCGCGCCGCGGACACGAGATCACGTTTTTTGAGAAGGACGTTCCTTATTACGCCCGGCACCGAGATTTTGTCGACTGCGACTTCTGCAACCTGGTTTTCTACGACGAGTGGCAGAACTGCCGAAGGCAAGCCCTTCGCACGGCTGCCGAGTCGGACATCGTTGTGATGGCGAGCTACTGTCCATCCGGTGCTCAGATCAGTGACGAAGTTTTCGAATACTCCCATCCCCTGGTCGTCTATTACGACCTTGACGCACCGGTAACGCTCGCGAAGTTACGTAATGGCGAATCAGTGGAGTACGTCCGCCCCGAGCAGTTGCAGGAGTTCGACCTCGTTCTGAGTTGGACGGGCGGGCGAGCACTGGACGAACTGCGTGCAGACTGGGGCGCGGAAATGGCTCGGCCGCTTTACGGTTGCGTGGATCCCGACGTCTATGATCGCCGGCCAATTCGGGAGGACTTTCGTTGCGCCTTGAGTTACATGGGCACTTACGCATGCGACCGGCAGCAGAAACTCGATGCATTGTTTCTTGAGCCCTCGCGCCGTCGCCAGGACCTGCATTTCCTGCTGGCGGGCTCACTGTATCCTTGGGGATGGCAATGGGGCCCGAATGTTACGAAAACGGAACACGTCGCCTCTGCCGATCACCCTGCCCTCTATTCTTCCTCGCGATGCACGCTGAACATCACGCGTGCTGACATGGCGGCCTCGGGCTACTGCCCATCTGGCAGGTTCTTCGAAGCCGCCGCATGCGCAACGCCGATCATCTCGGATTGGTTCGAAGGGCTTGACCGCTTTTTTACGCCGGGAGAAGAAATCTTCATTGCACACTCGGCGGAGGACACACTGGCTGGCCTGAATCAGTCGGACGGTGAGTTGCGGCGTATGGCCGAACGTGCACGCGAGCGAACGCTGGATGAGCACACAGGCGAGCATCGCGCGAAAGAGTTTCTGCGCTACTGCGATGAGGCGAGGATGCGCGTGAAACGCGATAGTCGCCCAGAGCCGTCGCATGCAGAAGGGTGGAGTGATATCGCATGATTGGCATTATTCCCGCGGCGGGCGTGGGGCAAAGAATCCAACCCCTCGGATGTTCCAAGGAGCTGTTGCCCGTGGGCTCGCGCCTGGTTGATGGAGTTCAGCGCCCCAAGGCGGTTTCTGAATACCTGGTCGAGCGCATGATCTCCGCCGGCGTGGAGCGGATCTGCATGGTGATCTCGTCGGAGAAGAGCGACATCGTGCGTTATTACGCCGAGAGAAATTACGCGGCCGAGATCTTCTATGTCGTGCAACAGAAGGCGGCAGGTCTTTGTGATGCGCTGTTTCGCGCGGAACCCTTCGTGAGAGACGATGAACAGGTGCTGATCGGACTTCCGGACACTATCTGGTTTCCTGAAAATGCCTACCGGTCGGCGGTTGAGCGAGATGATGCGGTCACGCTTGTTCTTTTTCCAGTGCTGAATCCATCTGTGTTCGACGCTGTTGTGTTGGATGACCACGGTTATGTCGAAAAAGTCGAGGTTAAGCAACCGAATCCGAATTCGCACTGGGTTTGGGGCGCCGTAACCGCGCGCGGTGCTGCATATCGCGCACTCAGGTATTTATGGGACGCACGACACCGTGAAGACGAATACCTCGGTCACCTCTTGAATGCCTATATCGAGGCGGGTAATCCTGTGCGCGCTATCAGCGTGGGCGAGCACTACATGGATGTCGGCACCATCGAGGGGTATCACGCCGCACAAGACTATCTGCGGCGATTGCGAGAAACCGCACAGAAAGCCGCATAAGAGACGTGCCCCGTTCAGAGCGGACGGGCGCAATCATCTCTCAGGCAGAGCTACGCTGTCGCGGCGCCCTGACCCATCGGAATGCGGCTGAGATTCCTGCTCAACCAGGTCTTGAAGTCCTGTAACTTGGGGTTGAGTGCCCTTGCGATGTTCGGATTCCTTGCGCCCGTGAAGTATTCGTTGAAGTCGCGTTTGAACTGGAACATGTTGCCGAGATCGTCCGCACCCGGGAATCCGAGCCCGCGATACGCGTCTGGCGAAATGCTGTTATAGACCACCTCCTGGCCCAAGGCCTTTGAGAACTCCTCGGCCATTTCGCTGCCAGTCAGATGTTCTCCCGCGATTCCGATCGTCTTACCGACCGTTTCGGCCCCCTTTTTGAAGATCCCGTAGGCGCACTTGCCGATGTCTTCGGCAGCGATGCCCGGCAGTTTCTTGTCGCCCATTGGCATGGTGATGGCAAGCTTCCCGTCAGGTCCGCGCTGCGGTCCCATTCCGAAATTAATGAAGTTGTCCCAGTAGAAAGAGGTCAGGAGGAACGTTGTTGGGACGCCAAGCTCGCGGAAGTAGTCGTCGGACTCACCTTTCGTATCCAGATGCGGGACCTTGTATTTGCCGTAAAGTGTCGGCATTCGGTTGTCGGACAGCGGAACCCACTTGCGCGTGTCCTCAAGCGTTGACCAGATGACGTGCTGGAGTCCGGTTTGTTTGGCCGCGTCGGCCAGGTTGCGAGCCTCGGCTATCTCCATCTCCGGCGAGAAGTGCGTCCAGTAGAAAGTAACGCAGTAGGCCCCGTATACCCCTTGAAAGGCTCTTATCACGCTCTCGTGGTCGTCGACATCGACCTTCACGACGTCGGCGCCCTTCGCCGCAAACTCTCTTGCGACTTTCGACTCCGGATCGCGCGTCAGAGCGCGCACCGCGAACCCGCCGTTCGGGTCATCCAGGATGGCACGTACGAGGCCGCCGCCCTGCGATCCGCTGGCACCCACAACAGCAATGACTTTCTTGTCTGGCATGGTATTCCCCCCGATTTGATGTGACTGGAAATTTGCGTGGTTCGGCGCCGACTGGGAAGCGATTTTACACCCCGGTGCAGCGGATGCGCTGAAGAATCCTTTGCGTTCTCCGTGTCCCGTTCATCCTTCGAGCAGTGGGTGGCTGCGCGACGAATGATCCCTAGCTGGTCTCGCTCTGGTTGCGCAGGATGTCGCGGATCTCGCGATTGATGCGTGCGGCATCACGTGTTGCGTTATCGATCAGTTCGACCCAGCGCTTGTTATTGTCGTCCAGCGTGGCCTGACCGAGCAGGTAGGATGCCTGCATGATGGTCTCGATGGAGTTGCTGAGGTCGTGAGCCAATGTACGCAACTGCTTGCTCAAGGCCAGGGGAATCTTGGGCGTGGTTTCCATTTGTTCTTTGGCGGACATCATGACCTCGACTCTTGCGGGCTCGGCATCAAGCCTACCACCCGTTGGAAGCGATTTGACCACCGCTTCGTTGCGTAAGGCTGAGTAATAAGGTCCGAATAACTGTACTCTCCCGTCAGGCAGCGGCGCAAACCGATCCACATTCCGCAACTAGTCCGCTCCTTTGTGTCGGATGTCCGACCGGCCACTGCCTCGGAGGACACCTCTGAGCTGCCCTTCTGAGTGACTCACGTAAGGGCTTTTGCTTAGTACGGATTACGCGCGTCTCTCCTACAATCCCTTCAATTCCCATTGGAAACAAGCGATTGCGCGCCGGCTAGCTACGCCCCCGCCGTGCATTCAGGCCAGGGAAACCGTTGAACCCCAAAACGGGGAACCGGAGATATCGCGTGCGCTCACTTTGTCTGGCACTTCTACTTAGCGTTAGCCTGGCTGCACAGGCCGGCACCTCAGTTACACCCACCACAACTCTCGCAAAAGAAACAGGAAACAACACCAGCGCTGCGAATTCGTTCGTTTCGCAGAGCAACGGCAACGTTGGCGCAGGAAACGTCAGCAAGGTCCCGCTGCGGACCTTGTTGTACGACGGCGCCCATACGAAGATCTACGCTCACTTCATGGGATGGTTCGGGCAATCGAACCACATGAACGTTGGCTACAGCTCCGCGAACCTCACGCAGGTCACCGCCCAGGTTTCCGACATGATGAGTCGCGGCATTGATGGCGCGATTATCGACTGGTACGGCCCGAACAACACCGTGCCGAATCAGACGACCGTCTATCTTAGGCAGGCGGCGGAGGCGACGAGCGGCAAGTTCGCATTTGCAGTAATGGAAGACGTCGGCGCGCTCAGCAAATGCGCGAGCACGGCCGGATGCAGCCTCAACCAGCAGGTCATCAGCGACCTGAATTACGTTTATAACAATTACGAGCCTTCGCCCGCGTACATTCGTGTCGGCGGGCGGCCTGTCATCCTGTTCTTCGGCCTCGAAAAGTACAGCCTCGATTGGAATACCATTCGCGCCGGAGTCCTCGGAAATCCTCTTTTCATCTTCCGCAATGCCGGCGGTTTCACCCACACCCAGAGCAATGGCAGCTTCTCGTGGGTGTCCATCAACAAGTCGAACCCGGACGACATCGGCCTCTCCTATCTCGACTATTACTATTCAACAGCACTCTCCTATCCCCTCGAACAGAGCTTCGCGACCGGCTACAAGGGTTTCAACGACACGCTGGCTTCGTGGAGCGCCAATCGCATCATGAACCAGAACTGCGGCCAGACGTGGCTGAAGACGTGGGCCGAGATAGGGAAGTACTACTCACTGAGCGGCGAACTCCAGCAACTGCAGGTCGTCACCTGGAACGACTACGAAGAGGGAACCGAGTTCGAGACGGGCATCGACAACTGCGTTTCAGTCGCCGGCGGAATGAATGGGAACGTAGTCACCTGGAGTATCAGTGGCCAGGAAAACACGATTGATCACTACACCGTCTTCATCTCTCTTGACGGCCAGAACCTAATGCCCGTCGCCGATGTCCCAGCGGGAACGCACTCGCTCGATTTGAACGGGTATGGCTTCGACCCGGCGAGTTACACACTGTACGTGAAGGCTGTCGGCAAGCCGTCGCTGACCAACAAGATGTCCGGACCGATCGCATGGAGCGTCGGCAACCAGGCCCCGATAGCGAAACTGTCGGTCACGCCAACATCGGGCATAGCGCCGGTTAGCGTCTCGGCGAGTACCGCCGGCTCAAGTGACCCTGACGGTACCATCGCAAGCTCAACAATCGATTTCGGCGATGGCACCTCGATCGCCGATGGGACGGCCTCGCACACCTATTCGGTCGCGGGCACTTACACGGTGAAGGCAACCGTCACCGACAATATGGGTGCGTCGTCCATCGCCACGCAAACAGTCAGCATTTCCGCGAACCAGGCCCCGGTGGCGCGATTGACCGTCAGCCCGGGCAGTGGTTTGGCTCCTCTGGCAGTCGCTGCGGATGCGACTGGCTCGAGCGATCCTGATGGGACGATAGCTTCCGCGACTATCAATTTCGGCGACGGCATCATTGTCACCGGGCTGAAAGCCAGCCATACGTACACGAATGCGGGTAACTACACGGTCACGGTCACTGTAACCGACGATCGCGGCGCGAGCAGCACGGCGACTGCAACGGTATCCGTCAGTGTCCACGTCGCCCCAACCGTCAGTCTGTCCGTGACGCCGACTTCCGGAATGGCTCCGCTCTACGTTTCGGCCAACGTGTACGCCACTGGCAACGGCGCCTCCGTTTCGTCGATCACGATCAACTGGGGAGACGGTACGACTCCGTCAAGCGGATCGAGCGCGACGCACACTTATACGAAGCAGGGGAATTACACCGTTACTGCGATCGTGACCGATTCGCTGGGCGCGACCTCCTCGGCAAGTACAGCAGTCTCTGTCACAAAGCACCAGCTTCGGCGGATGCGGACTCCAGCGCTGCTCTTCCGGGGACACGCATACTGAGTCGAGGCGAAGCTGCAAGTTGGAGGCGGGACTAGCTCTCGCCTTTAATTTCCATCATTCACCGAGAATGGTCTCAAAGTTCCGAAACAGATTCTCGGATCCTTGGATTCGGACGTGATTCGTCCTCGATCGGCGCTTATTGCTTCGAGCGATTTGACACTCTCATGTCGTCCTGTAAAATAAAAGCTGCCCAGCCAAGCAAGAGCGCGCCCCGGTCCCGGGCAGTCGCGCGAACTTCGTGCCGAAGTGGCGGAATTGGCAGACGCGCATGGTTCAGGTCCATGTACCCGCAAGGGTGTGGGGGTTCGAGTCCCTTCTTCGGCACCAAAGCTTCTTAAGCCCGCATAAATAGCGGGCTTTTCTCATTTGGTGGTATCTTGGTGTCTATAAAATTGCAAAAATAGACACCAAGGACTTACCTGTGCACGGTCAGGCCGAATCCGGTAAGCATGTTCGGATCACGAAGAAGATCCGGGTCGCCGGGGGCGTCTGGCGCTTTATTTCTCTCGACCGGATCGGGCAGCGCTACGTCTGGGACAAGCGCCAGGGGACCTACTTCCTTGAGTGGTGGGAAGGGAAGCGGCGGAAGCGGGAAAAAGCCGGGCTCACGCCGAGCGAAGCTCTGGAGGCGAAGCGTAGGAAGCGCCTGGAACTCCTAGGGGAGCTCGCGGCGGGCGGGAAGCTCCAAACACCGGCAGAAGACCAAAATACGCAGGCGACGCGGATTTCTGATGCCATCGGGCTATTCGCGAGCCACGTGAAAGCTCACTCCCCTGCAAAGCCACGAACGCTCGAGCGCTACCGCGAAGCCTTGAAACATTTCGAGCGGGTGCTCGGTGGCAAGAAGTACGTCGAAGCGATCACCCGGACGGATATCGACGACTACAAGATCGCACGGAGCAAGGAGACGTTCGGGGAGCACGAGCGCCCGGTGTCTCCCGCAACGATCAACTTCGAAGGGACCGTGCTCCGGACATTCTTCTATTACCTCATCCGCGAGCGCGGGCTCAAGATGGAGAATCCGTGCGCCCGGTTCAAACCACTCCGGGCCCAGCGGGAGCGACTCAAGCGCAGGCCCTCGGTCTACACGCAAGAGGAGCTCACCAAGCTCTGGAAGGCATGCGATACGAGGGAGAAGGCGATCTTCGCCTCATTGCTCCTCTCCGGGCTTCGGAAGCAGGAGCTTACGAACCTCACGTGGGAAGACGTTGACCTGAAGAAAGGGTCGCTGCGCATCCGTGCGAAGGGCGATTTCATCCCGAAGGACTACGAGGAGCGCGAGATTCCAATCCCGCCGGACCTTGTTGCGATTCTAAAGAAATGCAAGAGGGACTCGACCTGGGTCTTCGCGAGCAGCGAAGGGAACAGGCTCGGTCGGAACGAAATGCTGCGTCTCCTGAAGGCTGCGGCGACGAGAGCGGGACTGCAGAACGCCACGCTTCATAAATTCCGCCACACCTACGCAACGAGGCTCCTTGAAGGCGGGTGCGACATTGTCACGGTGCAGCACTTGTTGGGACATTCAGATCTGGAGACGACTCGAAAATACTTGAGCCCTGATGACGCTCTCAAGCGGAAAGCGATCAGGAAGCTGACGCTGAATTGATCTGCACCAGCTACGCGGACTCTTCGACCTCCTCTTCATCCTCTTCGGTTTCGTCCTCGTCTTCCTCGTCGGGCGGCTCGTAGCCCTCAAGGACGGTGGGCGGCTTTCGGGTTTTCAGTCCCCTCGGGCGGTGGTCGACATAGACAATCTGCGGAGCGGGTCGCGATAGGCCACATAGCCTGGCCAGCCATGAGAAGAAGGCTCCGAAAATGGCGCAGGCAAGGGCGATTGATACGACGAGTGTCACGACGATGACCAGTCCTGACAGGACCTTTTCTCCTAGCGAGGATTCATGCCACAAGTCGAAGGCATCTGCGGGAGCGAAGGGGTGCTGGAAGTTCCCGATCTCCGCACCAAAATCTCCCTTCGAGACCCCATCTGAAAACTGGGCGGACAGGTTCGTGACGGCTTCGTAGACTGCACCACGTACGGCTTGTGGTGATAAGAATCGACCGTACTCCTCAGCTTGGTAATCGCGGTAGAGGTTGAGCGAGCCTAGCTGCTCTCTGTCGCTCAACCGTGTTACAACAAGCGACAGCTCCAGGTGGAGAATCTCGTCGTCGCGGTATTGGTGGTCAAACCAATCCCAGCGGGGACGCTGGGCGATTTCTGCCTGGTCGATGAAGAGATCTACTGCGTATACGCCATCGTCGCTATCGAGGGTGTCCTCTACGCTCGAATCCGGAACCGAAGATATGCGGTGCCGCTTAAGGTCGGTAACGACAAAGTGCTCCAGATCGCGGGCATCGAGCGCTTCGGCCACGGCGTTTTGGGGTGTGATCGTGACTGAGACGGCGAGGATCTTCTCCGGCTCGGACTGTTGCGTGTTGTCCCCGGCGAATGCTGGTGTACTGCAGACGCAGACAATGATCCCGGCGAAAATCGCGGTAGTGCGAAGTCTTGGGACGTGCACGGAGGCAGGTATTCGAGGGTTCATCCCCTCCTCCTTTGTTGTGGCCGGATTCTTTTCTTGCGAATCAGGCCGGGTGAATGTAAAAGAGCTCTCGTGTAGAGCTCGGCGGGTGTAGAGTTCGTATATTGCTATAGAAATATTTTATTTCTAAAGAAATGTCAGCGTCAAGAAGAAAATCCGCGCACCCCCACATTGACTGGAAGGCCGTCGGACGCCGTGTCCGGGAGCTGCGGGGGTTCGACACGACGCAGCAGGAGCTGGCGAAGCGCCTTGGGGTGAGCCAGGGCTATTTTTCCTCCATCGAGCGCGGGGACAAGGAGATCGGAGCCGAAATCTTGCTTCGCATCAGCCGCGAGTTTGGGAAGTCGATGGAATGGTTGCTGACGGGAGAGAGCTAAAAAACAGACCGCGCGATGGCGGTCTAGTTGACGATCCTTGGGAGGTTCGGCTTCTTTTGTTTCATTTCCTCTAGGGAGAGCCACATCTGCGTAGATCGGATGAGCCCTGCTTCAAAACGCTTACGTGCCTGACGGTTCTTTTCTTCGATGGCGGCAATCTTTCCGTTCACCGTTTCGGAAAAGCGCTGGCAACGCGACCCGCCGAAAAGTCTGTCGGCGACAATGCAATATCGCTCGGCGCAGTCAATAGCGAAGAGCTGTACGAGACCACTGCAGGTTCTGGTGACCAAATGGCACGGCCACAGCAGGTGTCGCCACCAGAGGCGCTTCAAGAGAGGAAAACGGTCCAGTTCCCAGTTGTGCGCCTGCAGGAAGGCCTTGCGCTCCTTGCGTTGGTTCGCAAGAATGTCTCGTGGAAGCGTGTACAGCGAAGTAAGAGGCACAATATTCTCCTCGATCAGCTATTGAGATCAACCCGCAATGGGGCGGACGGACCTCATAGAGCCGCCGAAGAGCGTTGGGAAGGGACTTTTCAGTAAAGCACTTTTGCGGAATCTGTCAAGGTTCGGACTGCGCGGAGCGCGCAGGACTCGAGACCTCGCCGCGGGATCGGGGCGTGGATTTCTCCTGAATAGGTCGCCGGTCCTGCCGCTTTTGGACGTAAAAAAGAGCCAGGCGTTGCTGGCTCTGAGGGTTATCTGTTGCGCTGGGGGTACCACTTCAGAGGGAAGTCGATGAGGGTGATCCGGCGATCCCAACAGGCCCGACATCGACCGCAGACGTTCCCGTTCTCTTCTGCCGAGCAGCGATAGGCTCCGGCCGGAGTATTCTCCGGCGACGAGGAGACGCTACTCATGGGCATGCCGAACTTGCTCGGAGGGGCTCGATCGACGAAGTGGCTGGAGTAGCGGATGCAGAGATTCGGAGGAATCTCTCCGCCGACTCTGCGATATCGCTCGACCAGGCGGTGTTCTTTCGTGGGGAGCCAGAACTTCACCTCTGGAAGCGCGTTGCACACGGCAATGATCTTTCGCAGGTGTCGCATGTTCTGGAGGTCGCCGGAGTCATGCCACCGGAAGTGTTCCGCTCCTGAGTTGCGGATCGCCTGAACCATCCTGTCGACCCAGCGCGGGTCGCGAATGGTTCTGAGGTGGCGCTGCATTGCGCGGCGGACGGCAGGGAATCTGTATCGACCACGCATCGCGTAGCAGAATGCGCAAACGGAATGCTGCGAACGGCGGAGGCGGTGTCCGGTGCGGCAGTTATCCGCCGGGAGCGAGTAGGACGGTCCCGGCATTTTCCCCGGTTTGGAAAGAAAGCCGGTGCGCCGACGAGGACGTTTTCTTCGCGACATGGAATCCTCCCTAGCTCGGTGATTCGGGAATGCCGATCGAAGCGGGAGGGATGCCGCGAATTCGGAGTTTGCCGATGAGTTCTGCCTGGTATTCCGGGGAGAGTCGTTCAAAGAGCTCTCGCGTGCGGGCCTTGGCTTCTTCGGCGGGGATGCCGAGGAAACAGTTATGGCCGCAATCCCCTCTCAGCCGTCCCAGGAAGAATCCGTCGGAGGTTATGGTTATCTCCGCGAACGGACCAATGCCGAGACAATCGTGAAGCAGATCGCGACCGGGTTCAAGGTGAAGGATCTCTTCCTCAAGTGTGTCCATTTCGTTCTCCTTTTGGCGTTGGGTGTGGATTAGGCGGCTTGGATGATCTGGCCTTCGGGAGCGGGCTCGCTCGACATCCCGAAGAGTTGGCCGAGTTCCTGGATCGCCTGGAGCCGCGTCGTCATTGGCATCGCTTTTGCCGCGCCTGTAAAGGCGTTATGCAGGCTCCAGGACGTGCGCGGCTCGAATTCGGGGAGCTGCGGCTGGAAATAGGCGGTTGAGACTTCGGGCAGGAATCGGATCGGCATGATGCCGCGAATGAAGGCGTCGTGGATGAACGCCTTTGCTTCCTGGTCTTCGAGCGTGTGCTCCTTCAAGTGCGCGATTTCCCCGGCGAGAATGCCGAAGTGCTCCTCAAAACGGAGCACCGCTCGGCTCAGTTCGGTGCGGAGTTCGAGGCCCGAGGTGTGCTTGCGGCAGAGCGCGATCATGTCGCCCCTGAACGCCAGGTTATCGCACACAAGGACCGAGAGCCCCGCGCAGATTTGAATCGCGAAGCTCTTGTTGTTTGAGGTGCGCAGTCCCAGGGCGGCTTGTCCTTCAGGACAATCGCCATAGGCAAGCTGCAGCACCCCAAAAAGAACAGACCCGTCACGGCGAACAGCGAATTTCTCGTCGAGGATCTGGATCTGGTTCTTGGCGAGCACCAGATCCAGCGTGTCGACGAGTTCTGCGTGAGGGATCGGATGAAACGTGTTGGTGAATTCCGGAGTGGCTATCATCCGGAGCTGTTCGCGCGTGACGAGGTCGGTGTCCACGTGGGACAGTAATTGCCCATGCTGCATGGGTATCTCCTTTCAGGGTGTGAGTTTTCAAGGTGCGGCGGGAAGTGAACGGTACTGAGTTCAGCGTAGGTTTTTTGGCGAGCGATACCTAGTCACAATAAGTTCGGCACAGCCCGAAGCGCCGTGAGAGACCAATCGTGAACACTTCTGGTATGTTGAGCTGCTGAGGAAGGACGGACATGGGCAAATACGTGAGGGTGGGCGCAGCGATGCTGTTATTTTCAACCTTGACGTTTCTTAGATTTCAGCACTTCGCCCGGCAAGAAGAGGCGCTTCGCGCGTCACTACACCGGCGAGTGAATGCGCCTGAATCCGGTCGGCATGTGGTTCTTGATTGCGTGGAGATCACACCGCGATAGCTTCCGAGCAAAAAAGAAGAAGGCGTGATTTTCGTCCCGCACTCGTGTGCGGAGAACTCAGTAGTCCTCCGGGTGCATGGCGGTCCATCCGCCTCCCTCGTTCATGACGAGCCGGAGATTCGGCGGGATGCGGTAGATGTCGCCAACTTCTCCGGTATTGCCAGGATCGCCCTGGGCGAATTTGCACTTCGTGCGAAGGATCGAGGCGATGGTGCGTCCGAAACTCCCATCGAAGGCAGGCATTTCGGCCTCCACAAACGGCTTGAGATCCGCGAAGAGGTGATCTGTCATCCGGTTGATCGGAAGGCCGCGGAAGGACACGAGAGGGAACTGGCTGAGATCGACGAGAGTCCCGTCATCGACGGCCTCAGTATCTCTGTAGACGCTGATCGGCTCACCCCAGCCCCAATCCTCCGCTTTGGTTTCCGAGGCGGTCATCTCGTCCATGAGTTCTTTCATCTCGTCCGCGGGGATATCCTCGTAGTTCGACTGCGGAACGTTAGACATATGAATTAATGCTTTCTCCAGCGGAGAGTGATTAGGTGTGGGTGCCCGCTGGCTGCCAGCCACGCTCCGGCCACAGCGAGAGGGGTTCCCCGATCTCATCAAGGTGGAACGTCGCAGACAGATACAAAAAGAAAGGCCTGCCGAATTCGGCGGGCTCATTAGGTATCGAGACCTTGAAGAGTTGGGGTGCTCGCTACACTGCGGAGAAGGCGAGGAGATGAGATTATGGATTTTGACCTGCAGCAGAATTCGAGGCTTGAGGCCTCGAATTCGTCGTGAGGAACAGGACGCGGATTTTGTGTTGGTTTGGAGCTGAAAGGCCCGCGAGAGCACGCTTTGGCGTTGTTCAATTTGCAAAGCAAATGCCCGCCGAATTCCGAGATTCGGCGGGCAAAACTGATTTCACGAAGTAGTTAATTGGCTCCGGTGGGTTGCCATGTCTGGCCACCGTCGGTGCTCTTGAAAACTCCGCCGTAGATCGTCGCGGTATAAAGCGTAGAAGAGTTAATTGGGTCCAACACAAACGCGGTGATGCCCCCAAAGTCGCGAAGCCCCCCTGTCAAGTCATTCCAGGTTTGGCCACCATCGGTGGTCTTTGTTATCACGCTACTCCCGACGCCGTAGATTACTGATGTTTGCATCGGGTCCACGACCAACTGCCTGATGTCATTGGGTAAGTGGCCAATTGCAACCCAATTGCTCCCTGTATCAGTGCTCTTGAAGAAACCGGAGCTATCGTTTCCACCGTAGAGCGTTGCAGAATCGAGCGGATCGATCGCAAAACTCCACATTATGCCGCTCATTCCGTTGTTTGTTGGTATCCAGTTCTGCCCCCCATCCGCCGTTTTAAATAAACCAGAATCTAGCAGTGCATACATGTTTAAAGAGTTCTTCGGATCGATAAAGATCTTTGTCCTGAACGTCGTCGAGGATTTGAGGACCGAAGCATTCGTTGACGTCCAGTGGAATCCCGCGTCGGTGCTCTTAAAAATGTCTAGGAGATGGAAAGTATGAGTGTCAAGCACAGCAGCATATAACGTCGAGTGATTACTTGGATCAATACTAAAGCCAATGAGATCGTTGCCTCCGACATTTAACGGCAGAGACTGCCAAGTACGTCCACTATCTGTGCTTGCGGTAGGCTCTGCGAATTTGGAATATAGGGTGGTGGGAGTCACAGGATCGATGACCACAAAGGACAACGGCGCGTCCGCGGACCATGGGAAATAGTCAAGCGCACCCCAGGATTGCCCCCCATCGGCTGTTCTAAACATAGCTCCATGTGAAAGACCCGCATAAAGTATGCTGGGGTTCACAGGGTTTATCGCTAAGGAAAAGACGTTCGTATTAGTGAATCCCGAACTGCTCGTATTCCAGTGTTGGCCACCATCCGCAGTCTTGAATATTCCGCTTCCATTCGTTCCTGCATAAAGTGTGTTCGGATTAACTGAATCAATGGTAAGAGCTGTAACATACGTGCTAGTCAGTCCAGAAACTGCCAACGCGCAGCTTTGGCCGCCGTCCGTACTCTTCCAGACGCCGCCGTATCCAGCTCCGTAGAGTGTGGATGTGTTAACGGGATCAATTACCATCCCCAACAAATAGCAGGACAAGGTAGTCCAAGTCTGACCTCCATCGGCGCTCTTAAGGTGTCCCGCATACAACGTGGAAGGGGTCTTTGGATCAATTGCGAGTGAGGTGGGCACGTACGTCGGCAGACTCAGTGTCACCCAAGTCTGTCCAGCATCAGTGCTTTTCAGAACACTCGCTGTCCATGGGAGAGCATAGATGGTGCTCGGATCCATTGGATCCACTACAACGAATATCATAACTGCTGCAGGAGAAGAGTAGATCAGGTTCCAGTTTTGGCCGCCGTCGGTGCTCTTGAACAGATGATTTGCGCTATCGTTTTGCCACCGATATGGTCCGCAAGCTGTTCCGTAGATCGTCGCAGTGTTAACAGGATCAATTCCGAGTATTACGCATTTGTTGTCGGTCCAGGTCAGACCGGCATCAATGCTCTTCTGGTACCCTGCGTAAACTGTCCCTGGGTTTTTCGGATCTAGTTTCAGACCGCCAGGGAACCTGAATGGCCAGGTGTTGTCTTTACCAAAATTCAAAAGCTGTTTCCAACTCTGCCCTCCGTCAGTGCTCTTGAATAGCGTACTCGCCGCATTGGTATTCTCGGCACCATCGAATGCGTACAATGTTGCCGGATTGCTTGGATCACTTTCGAGCGCGGTGACGTGCCCCGCAAACGGCCCCCCAATGGGCAGTGCAGAGGATGTATTGATTGTAACGATCGAGGAAGCCTGATTGTTGGCGGTATTTCCGCTGGGCTCATTGTCCGCAGTTGCGGTTGCCGTGTTGGAAATTTGCGTTGATGTTGTTACGGTCGGTGCGGTAGCTGCAATCGTGAACGTTGCAGGTATCCCGCCCACTAGGATTGGGAATAACGCAGTGGGAACCCCGTCTTTTGGCGAACAGGCTCCGCCGGTTGAGGTCGAGCACGATTGATAGGTGAGGCGACTGTCGAGAGGATCGGTTACCGTCACGTTCTGCGCATCCGTCGTGCCTGCCGCGTTCTGCACCGTGATCGTGTAGGTGATAATCCCGCCACTCGCCAGTGGATTCGGACTTGCTGTCTTGGTGATCGAAACATCAGGAGGCGGGATAATAACAGTGGGTTCGAAGCTGAAGATTCGAACAACATCGTCACTTCGGTTATCGTACTTGTCTCTGGCCGTAACACTCCATGTCCATTGCCCGGTCGGGGCGGGGGCACAAATACGGTAAGAGAAAGTCGTATCATTCACGTTCGTATCGATCGACTGAGTGTCTGTAGTCGGCGGGTAGAGGCGAAATTCATAATGGTCGATGGAATTGCACGAATCTGCAGATACATCAGACCAACTGAACTCGACGTCGTACCCTAGGCCCTGGCATGGTATGACCCCATTTTTTGGAGCAATTGCAGTCAAGTTGAGAGGAGCGAGAAGCTGAGGTGCAGGAGGATCATCGACAATTGCTGCTGATTTAACTGCGCGGCACGCGTCAAGCAATTTAACCTTGTTGCTATCAGGATCCTCGCCAGTCTGGTTTGCGCTGCGTTCTATGATCCTTTTCAGATCGTCAGCCGTAAGGTCTGGCTTTAGCGACATGAGGAGGCCCGCAACCCCGGTTACGTGTGGAGCGGCGAAGGAGGTTCCAGTTGCGTCGCATCCGTTATTAGTAGTGCCATCGTTTGCGCCGTCGCCGATCACGTCGCTGGTCACGTTCACGCCCGGGGCTGCAACGCTTACCTCGGGACCATAATCCGAGCCCCCTTGCTGATGCCCATTGCATGTGAAGGGAATTGCTAAATGGCCGTTGGAATCCACGGCGGAGACACTCATTACATTTGGCAAAAGGCCAGAGAGGCGGGCCGGAGAGGAATTGGAAACGTGAATTCCAGCGTTTCCAGCAGAAATTACCCAGAGAATATCAGCTGGCGGGCTCAACTTGTGGGCCGAACCAATGAGTCTTGCAAATTGCAAATCCATGTCCTTTAGAGCGCTTTCTTCCTTCGACGTACACGGCTCTTCCTTGCACTCCAAACCGCCGCTGAAATTTAGGATTCGAGGCCGAAGCGTTACAGCATCTGTAATCGCTTTGTTGAACGAAGACCATTTTAGCGGGTTGAACGGGTCCGCAGCGCTGAACAGGCGTAAACGCCCTTTCCACATTACGCCTGCTATGCCAAGTCCATTATTGCCTGCCGCACCAATGATACTTGCGACACGAGTTCCGTGATTGACGGTCAATGGGCCAAGATTTCTGACCAGATTGGCGATGTTCGGCTGAAGATCGGGGTTATCTTTATCGAAAACCGAGTCTACAACGGCAACATCGAACTCGGTGCTACCGACCTCGTCCCGAGCATTTGAGACGATGTCCCAAGCCTTCTGCAGATTGAGCATTCCAGGCACATAGGACATCGAAGTCCCCGGATCATTCGGAATGACGAAAGAATCTGAGAGAACAGTATGGGTGCCAAAATCAACGGACGATTGCAACTGCAGTAGGCCTATGAGACTTGAGATCCCGTCGAACGAATTCGTCTGCACTCGCACTTGATACATCCCTAACTCCGGGATGCCCCCGAGAAACACGCCCCCAATTGACGCTACAACTCCGGTCACAATGTCTTTTGTCGTACCCTCTTTGAAATAGATATTGACTTCATCGCTGACGAATTGAATACCTCTTAGGTCGGGCTCCGTGACCACTCGATCGGGGCTTGGTACGGTTAGGACATCGGGAATCGTCCACAGTGACGGCTGCGTAACGCGAATGGAGACCGGCAACGGGCGGCCGAAAGTCCTGCCGGTGCGATCACGAGCCGAGAGATGAATTGTTCCTTTTGGATTTGCCTTTGTTACTTTTGGAATCGCGATGAAAACGGCAATAGTCCGTGATTCTCCCGCGCCTATTCCAGAAAAGGAACTTGGGGAAACGGTCACAAAGGGGGCGAGTTCAGGGACGACGCTTATGTGCACATTCGTAACCGCACTGCTTACACTAAGTGTTGCCTCCGTGACCTGCACCGTGCCCGAAGGAACAGTCGCAGAAATCTGGGAAGGACTCCATGTTGCCGCATTCTGGGCCACTGCAACTGGGAGTAGGGCTAGAAAGCAAAGGGCTACCAAGCAAATTAGCGTCGCTATATGTCGCATACTCTGTTCCTCTTTTCGCGAATTCCTTGACAGGAATGGCTCGCGTTGCAAAATGAGAGATAAGTACTATGCCGTCACTAAAGCCCAAACCCACCCATCTAGTCGTGTTTGCACTCCTCGCGGTCCTAATTACTAGCTCGAACGCGTGCCTTTCTCGTTATGTTCCAATCGACGCCGCGCTCACCGACAACATCAATTTCTTTGTGACTCCCGCGCTTCCGGATAACAGCATTTGCAGCAGTCACGTGCTAAACGCGACTGCTCGACTGAGAGTGATCGTGTTTGCCCCCTTACTCCTGCTGAACGGCGATCTGGCTCTTCGGTCACCGTCCTATAGGGCCCAGCTGCTCATTTCGTCGTCAGTGTTAGTACTTGCCATTACATATGCGATCTCCGGGATTCTTGTGTGGGCCCTCGAGTCACTCTTGACTAAAAGCATCCCTAAGAAATTCTCAAAGCCACAGAATGATTCGCTCCGTTAATCGTTCTAGAGACTTTGGGGGCCTTTCGCCTCAGGGGGTGTACATCCGAACAGAGGGTTGTGCGCTTCGGAGAGGCGATCTGTAGATGGCCTTAGATAAGTCGCGGGAATTGTCCCGCGATCGTTTTCCAAATGCGACAGAATTCTCCGGTCGCCTCCATTTTTATGTAGATTGCCCCCGCAAGATTGCGTGTGCGTGCGCAAAAAAATACCAGGCGTCGCGCGACGCCTGGCTACAACTGCGGTGGAAACGGCGCATCATTCGCACCGCTCAGTTCGCCTTGCGGCCGTTCAGAGGACGCGGGCGGTAATTCCGTTCTTCAATCCAATCGAAGATCTGATGCTTCACGAAGCGCACGTTCGACTGGATACGCACGTACGGGATGAGTCCGCGCTGCACGTAGGAGTAGATCGTCTTCACATCAATCTTCAAGAGCGCCTCGAGCTCTTTTGCGGTGAGCAACTCTGGCATGAGGCCCGAGTTCTCCGCAGTTGAAACCGAGTCACTGCTGCGACTCACTGAATTCCTCGATGGTAAGGATTATTTCGAAGCTCATATGGTTTCCCCTCCTTTGCGGGAATAGTCTCCGTTTCGCCCAGGATCGAGCACCGATCTGGAGATTCGAGTGAGCTCCAGATCTTTTTGGAAATGCTTTCGGGATCACTGAGTGAGAGACCGTCGTCGGACGTGAACAAAAACATCCGACCGAGCTGACGAATGTCGTCTTCGGCCTTGGCTGCTTTGGCCAAGTTCCCGGCGCGCTCGACGCTCGACGTCACTGTTAGCACCCGGAAGTATCGGATGCCAAACTTGTCCTGCTGTCTCTTCTGCCGGTGATACGCGGCGTACGCCTTGAGTTTGCGCACGAAGCGCTTCAGCGTCATCGTGCCGCGATCAGCCTCCAGGAAGAAGTGCATCTTCCCTTGCGCATCCTGGAGGCCAAAGAACGCGTCCGGCGCGACCGGTATGTGTGCGTAGCCATCAGGGAGCGCAACTTCGACCGAGTCGTAGAGTTGCCGCCCCTCTTTCCAGTAGAGGAGCTTAAGGCCCGGATTGTGGCGGCTTGCCGCCGTGACCGCAGCGCGAATTTCGCTCACGAGCAGCGTGTGCCGAATGGAGAAGTCGTGGAGAGTGCGGTTTTGCGCGTTCCAGTCGGTGCTTGAACGGCGTTTCAACTCCCCACTTTCCTCAAGTGTCCGAATGCCTTTGTTGGTTATGGCGTAAACCATCTTCGCGCTGCCGCTGCCATACGGGGCTCTCGGTTGCAGCCGGTCGAGGTAACCGGCATGGAAGAGCTTCTGCAGTCGTCGCAGCACGCCCTGGCCGCTACCGGCGGTCAGGGCTTGAATGTGCTCTGAGGTGACGAGCCGGAATGACTCCGTCACGCCGAGGATCTCAAGGTCGCGCAGCGTGAGGGAACACGAGAGATCCTCCGGAGCGCGGCGGTAGCGCGGGAGTCGCTTTGACGCTGGCGCGGTCATTCGCGGAAGTCCTCAGGGAGGTCGTCCCTCTTTAGTCCCGCGAGCAACTTCCGCTCCCGTTCCTCAATCAGGCGGTCGACCTCCGCGGCCGGAAGCGCGTGCTGCGTGCGAAAGAGCTTCTCCACGTACCACGAGCGGTTCCGCGCCCGCGTGTAAAATCGCGTAACCTTCGGGACGAGCATCGGCTGGGTATCGCGCTGGTGGACTTTGATGAAGCAGTGCCTGGGGAACTGCTGCTTGAGCGCCGCAGTGAATTCGAGCAGCTGTTCCTCGGGCGTGTAATACTGGATGCTGGAGAGCTCCTCAAAAGGGACGGGCGTGAAGACCGGGATGTCGGCGGTCGACTCGGATTCGGAGGACGAGTCCGTCTCCATGTCGATCGAACCCGTCATCCAGGACTCGCCCGATTGTGACGAGGTGCTCGAACCTCCGAACCAGTCCTCCGGCCCGAAAAACTCGCCCGACCCGAAGCTCGAGGACGAGCCCGATGCCGAGTGGCATCCGGAGCCGTGCGAGGCCGCGCGACTCGAGCCGCTGCCGTAGACGGTGTCACGACCGTACTGTGGCCAGAACTTCGTCTGGTAAATCGCAGCCTTCACGCGCTTCGGATCGAGCTTTCCGATGAAGAGCTCTTCGGCCATACGGCGCGCGCTTGCGACCGGCAGACCGCCGAAGACGGCTTTAATGTGGCAGTTGGCGAGTGCGGCGTCGGTGACGTTTTCATCGAGCTGCCCGAACCGTTGGTGCGCGAGGATGACGAAGAGGCCGCGTTTCCGCACTTGGTCGAGCATGTCGCCGACATCCAGTGTGACGAAGTTTTGGAATTCGTCGATATAGAGGTAGTAGGGCTTGGGGTCGCGCCCGAGCGAATCCTTCTTCCGGCGCTTAGCGGCCTCAAAGAACTCGTTGACGAGCAGCGCCCCAAACACGCGCGCGTTTTCGCTCGACAGTGAGTCGCTGGCGGCGAGATTCACCAAGAGAACCTTGTCGTTCTCGATGATGTCGCCGAGGTCGATCGACTGCCCGGGCATTCCCAGGAAACGCGACAGCGTGCCCGACGTGAGCAATCGAAAGAGCCGATTCTTCGCGGAGAGGACTTCCTCCTGCCAGTCGCGGCGGCTGAGCTTCTGGAGTTCCTCCCACTCCGTCTGAATCAAGGGGCTTTGCAGCCGCTCGATCAATTGAGCCCGGACTTCGCGCGCCTGGTAGGTAATAAGGTGGTTCACCTCTCGCAACCCGAGATTCTGCTCGATCATGATGGTGTAGACGAGGCGCAGCGTCCGCTCGAGTGTCGGCGTCTCGTCGGTCGTCTTCACATTCCACGCCCGGAGCGTCGCCGCGATCCGGCGGTCCACCTGCGCTGAGATCTCCACACCCAACGTGCGCTCGAACGGATTGAATCCGATGATGGAACTGGCGTTCGAGAGATTGAGGAGGATAGTGTCGCGGCGGAGCACCTTGTGTGCGGCGTAGTGGAGAACCTCTTCATAGAGATCCCCGTGAGGGTCGATGAGGCAGAAGCCCTGGCGTTTGTCCAAGTCCTGCCTCATGAGCCATTCGAGAAACTTTGACTTGCCCGATCCGGAAGAGCCGATGACGTGCATATGGGCACATCGCTCTTCTGGAGAAAGCAAAATCTTCTCCCCCTTCACGTCAAATCCGAAGAACAGCGGTTTCATAGGTACCTCCCCAACTGTTTCCGGAGTTCTTCGCGGGCGTCGTCGTACATGTTCTGAATCCGGACTACTTCGTCCTTCAAGTCTGGTGACCATTCGGTTTCCGGCCGCAGTTTGGTCAACCTGCGAATTTCGTTGCCTTCGTCGATCTCGAGGCGCTCGATCTCAGCCATGATCCGCGCTTTGTTCTGCGCACGCGGATCGTTCGGAGGTGTAACGGCGGCCGCGGTTGACGCAGGCGGAGCTGGTACTACCGGACGGCGTGCTTTCTCAGCTTCGCCATCGAGCCGTGCGATCGTAGCGCGGGCCTCTGCTTCCGCCACCTCGTCGCGGCGGGCTGCGGCAACATCTGCGTACTTCAGGTGTGCCTTAACTTCGAGCACTTCCTGTTTGAACGCCAAGATGTCCATGTACTGTTGGCGTTGAGCCCGCTTTAGTGCACTGACTTCCTCCATCGCGTGGCGCATCACGGTGACTTGTCGGATCAGCGCGACCTTGTACTCGTCGAGGCGTCTCAATTCGTCAATTTTCTCAGCGAGTGGATCGGGATCGAAAAATCCGCCCTTCTGCAAGGCGATTGGAAGTTTCGCCGCAGTGAGCGTTCGATCGAGTTCAGATGTATCCATTGCGTCAACGCTCAAAGCGTCCAACGCGGAACGAATGAGCGCACCATGTGCAGGAGGCGGAATAATCTCCGGCTCGGGGAGTTTAGGTGAACTCACGCGTTTATGCTGTGTTCGCCTGCCTTCTTTCTCGTACTTATCGAGAAACGTCAGAGCTCGTCGTCTCGGTTTAGGCATGAGACACGCTCCTTTCCTGCTGGAGCTCAGCTTCTCTCAGGACGCGGTAATCCCACACGTCTGCGTTACGGAGCATATCGATCACCGCTTCTTCCGTGAGATCACAGAGCAGGACTGCGTGACTGGCGATCCTCCGATACTGAGTGTCGCGATTCTTGCTGTCGAGGAGCCGGGCGGCTTCCGCATCCTCAATTACTGCTCGACGATCCAGAATTTCTTTCTGACCGTCGTGTGCCGCGTCCCAGCAAGCCGCGTCGGAGAAGTTGTCCGTCGCAAGCTTGAGGGCGAGAGCATCTTGCAGCTTCTTCTTATCGTTTCTCCCTCCGCCATCTTCTTTTGGTACATGGACGGAATACTCGTTTCCGCTTGAGTCGAAGACAACTTTTACTATCACGATGACTGCGCTGGTAAGGGCGGCGAATACCACGAGCGGCAGATGAGCGGGATTGCGCACCCATGAAGCGACGAGGTCGCTTGGCGATGGCGGCAGAAGCGATTTCACATCGTCTCCGAACTCACCTTTGTTGGCCGCCTCCATGAAGCTATTCACGATGCGGTCAGCTGCCGTATATATTGCGATCCGCTTTATGGGTATGTCATTTCGTTCCCAGGTCCGAAACCGATTCTCAGCGCGACCGCGAAGCGTGCCTAGAGTCTTTCCCGATCCCACGTCCTTGATGGTGAGCGAGAGATCAACTCCGAACACTCCATCAACTGTGTAGTCGGCATCGTTAATGTTTCGGAATGGCCGCTCTGCGACTTGCATTGTGTCGACCGAGAGTATCCCGAGATACGTCTTGGGGACGGGCGGGCGGGGAATTGTTGTCGTCAAAGACGACGACACATTCATGATTTGGCGCGACTCGAGCTGATTCACGACGTACCGCTCGAGATCAAGGATGTCGAGGGTCGGTGCGCCGTTATTCTCTATCGCCGTATGTGCCCATACGATGAGGCGGGGGCTCGCGGCGGTTTGTGGTGTTGACGATTGGGCAGCTGCGGCGCTCGTGAGTGTGAGCGCACACGTCGCAAGAACGAATGGCCGTAGGCATGAGTTCTTCATGCGACCTCCTCTGGTTGGAGTTGGTTGGCCATCAGAACGCCCTGGTTTGAGCGTTCGGGTGGTGCGTTTGATTGGTTCAGGTCGCATCGCGCTTCAGCGCGCGACGTGTGCGCCTGTGCCGTGTATCCCGGCGGGGTCTAGGCGGCTGCAGTCACGCAGCTGCCGTTCGCGTCCTGTCCGCGCCTGTGCGCCGTGTCGGGTATACCCCGACTGACTCAAGAATCATCAGGACGTGTGCCCCGCCGTCTTCTGGCGGGTTCGCTATTCGGAGTTTGGGTGCGCCATCGCGCGGCAACGACCTCCGGGCGTTGCTCCCATTCCCACTTGGCTTTCGCCTTGTGCAAAGATCACGTCGGCGTTTCCGCCGTCGACCATTGGCCGAATGGCCGCAAACAAAAAAAGGCGGCCACTGTAACAGTCGGAAGCGAAGAGTTCCGAGAGCTCACGCTCTGAGAAAGGTCGGGAACCAAGAAGGAAGACTTTCGTCTTCCTGGCGTTTCCGCCTTTCTCAACTGTTAGAGTGGCCGCCTTCTTATGAGCGAGCCAAACTACACTGCACCACTATTTTGCTCCCAAACAAATTCCGTTTCAAGCAAGATTTCGGGGCAGGGCGTCGGGAGCCGATTTTCTCTGCGCGCCGATCAGTTTCAAATCACGAGCGCACGCTCAGTACTTTCTCTGAACACCACGAAGCTTGCGACGCTGCGAAATGTTCTGTGGCGCGCAGCAAGAAAATCGAGCCCCTCCCGACTTCGACCTTCTTGGTGAATCCCGATACAACTGTATCGAGTTGGAAGAGGGATGAACCCGAATCCGGAATTCACCCAGAATTCCGGATGAAGTCGGCCACGACCGCGGAACCTGACGTTTGCTCGCCACGAGCACTCCACAAACTTGCATGCGAAACCAATCTCACGACGAACTAATACAGCACAAAGGAACGCGCCAAGCGCACCATTCCATTAGCACAACATGTACAGCAGTGACCAAGACAGCAGCAACAGTAGTGGAGAGGGCAAACGTTAGGGGGAGAGGCCGAAAGAAGGTCGAAGTCGGGAGGGTACCGACCGACATGGAGCGTGCAGTCCGATGGCATAACTGCCATTGCAGGAACAACTTCTGTTTGTTCCTGCGAAATGGCACCCCTACATACCTTGATATGTAGGGGTATTTGTATGCCGTCTGGGCAGCCCGAGACCGAGCCTCGGCACGATGCGAGATCCTTGCATGAGCGAGCTCTCGGGGAGAACTCGCTCGCACTCTCGGGCTCGCCTGCTCCATGTCGTAGGGAACCTCCCGACGCCCTGCCCCGATCTCTGACGTATGGAGGCAAGCAAACGATTTTGCTTGCCTCTAAAAGTTTAGGTAATGACGGTGCGCCTCTTTAGACGCAGCCTTATCGACTCCCAGGTAGTATCGGCATGTTGTCTCCAGCCGATCATGACCCAAGATTTCTTTGATATGCGCTATCGAACACCCGTTGAAGAGCAGAAGCGTCGCGCAGGTGTGACGCATGATGTGGGCGGTGAGCGGTTTCTTTATTCCCGTCTTCCGTCGAATTCGATTGAACCAGACACGGACGGTGTCGTACTCAAGGGGCTCTCCGTTTGGTAATGCGAAGAGCCGATTCGAAGAATCTGATCGGCGACTGAGATATTCCTTGATCCATCCAATAGCCCGCGGAGTAAAAAACACCGTGCGTTCCTTTCGCCCCTTTCCGATTACTCTCGCTTCGCCCGTGTCGTAGATTACGGAACTTCGATCTAGCGAAAGCGCTTCCGAGATACGCATTCCCGTGCTCAAGAGCACTTCGACCAGAGCGCGAAAACACAGCCATCTGACATTGAAGCGGTGGTCCTGCTTGCGTACCGGAATCGCATTCAGAAAAACCTCGATCTCTCCTGGCGTGAGAAATACCACCTCTCGACGCGGAATCGCGGGCAAACGAATGGCTTTGGGGTCCAAAACGTCAAAGTTGAGGACGAGTTTGCAGAAGCGCAGAAAACTTCGCAGTGCGTTCACGATGGCACGAGTCCAGCACACTCCAACATGAGACGTAGCGAGATCGGTCTTGAGTTTCAGGACCGTCTTGACGTCGAAGTCGACGGGCTTGATATCACCGACTGCTTGGAGAAGACGCAGAAGTGCTTCTCGGTAATTTCGAATCGTCCGCGGTGAAAGATTCCACTCGTATTCCGCATAGGCGAGAAACAACGGCAGAAGATCGCGGATCGTAGCCTCGGCGTATTCCGCATCTCCCCGAGAAGATGTATTCTCCGCACTATTCATCCGACCTTCGGACCGATAAAGGGCCGAGTTCGGCTGAGCCAACAAAAAACGGTCAGGCATATGCCACCTGCCGAAACGCTGGCCTTGCTGAATGACTCGGCACTCTCGTCGGGCAAAATATCCGACCATCAACACACTGCTGTACTCAGGAATCGCGCAACGACGTATGTGTCGCTGTTCTATGCCGCACAATGAAAGTCATGGTGCGACAAGCGAAGGAATGCTCTCTGAGCTATGGGCGGATATTTCGGCTGTATGGGCGGATCAGCCCTTGCGATGGGCGGACACTCACATGCCGACACAAAAGGCCTTGTCGTTCAGAACAATCAACAATTTCAGCAGGAAAGTTAAGAGGTAATTATCCCCATTCTACCGCTGTGACGAAGTCCGTCAAGGAGCGCTGATGGACGCTACGCAGCTAGACATGAGTACTTTTCGTGGGCTTTTTTGGTGTCGGCTCTATTGAGAATTCCGAGGTAGTACCTGCACGTCGTCTCCAGCCGTTGATGACCCAGAACTTCACGGATGAATCCGATGGGGCATCCATTCGCGAGCAGGTTCGTAGCCGTCGTGTGCCGCAACGTATGGGGCGTCACGTGTTTTTCCAACCCAGCCCATGTGCGTACGCGACAAAATGTTCGTCCGACAGCATCAATAGTCAGCCGTCTCGAACGTGATGACAGGAACAAGGCCGGATTCGAATCTCTGCGGAGTGCCAAATACTTCTGGAGCCATTCGAGGGCCCGATCGGTAAAGAACACTGTACGCTGCTTATTTCCCTTGCCCACTATGACGGCCTCTTTCGCAACGAGATCGATAGAATTTCGGTCCAGGGCGAGCGCCTCTGAGATTCTCATTCCGGTCGCAAGCAGCGTCTCGGCGAGCGCCCTAAAGCAATATCCCGAATACCGTGGCTCCCCTGTCCATGTCTGCAACCGAATGGCTGCGAAAAATATCCCCAGTTCGTCATGGGTCAGGTACGTCACCTCCCGACTTGGTGCTTTCGGGGTTCTGATGCCAGTGAGATCCATCACCGCAACGCCTAAGACGTCGCGGACATACTGGAGCAAACACTTCATTCCAACGATGATGCTGGCAACGCGCGAGGCACCAGTTCCGCGTACCTCCATTCGGGCCTTGAGCGAGATGAAGTGGCGGAGTTCAATTTCCGAGACTCCCAGATCTCCCAGTTCTTTCGCAAAGTATCGACATGCCTCCCCATAGTTCTTTACTGTACGGGGTGAGAACCGCCTTTCAGCGGACATGTATTCGGTAAACCCGACCAACACTTCGCTTATTTTCGGACATTGATTCGTGTTCATGCAGAAGTGCATAGCAAATCTACACCTTGCTCGTGATCAAGAAAGCCAAATACCAGAGGATCGCAGCACCCAAGCCGATCGCGAACCACGGGAAGATATGATCAATCTTCCGTCGTCCGGGAACATAGGTGAAGGGTTTATCCGGATGTTTAATGAACGAGAGATCCGTTGATGAATGCGGTCGCGACATCAAGGAGCGGTCTTTGCCGCAGGTGAGGCAGTGGCACACCCAGGATGGATTCAAGTGTCCCGATGTGCAAATTCGGTTATCGAATGAGCTCCCGCACAGCCAGCAGAAGAGAACGTCTTTGTGGCTAACCTTACCGCAGCTCTTGCACCTCTTCTTTTGGAGCAATCTGTAGAGCATAGAAGCCCTTTAGGGCGAACCAGTGTTGGTGGTCGAGCGGCTCCTTTAGGAATTCCTCCATTGTTGCGAACCAGACGTCGTCCGAGCGCGTCAGCTGCTCCAGAGCTTCGATCCACTCCTCGCTTGTCGTAATGAAGAGGACTCTGAACGTGGTGCCGGGGAGAAGGATCTTGTGCAGTCCCGATTCGTTGAACCTGATGTACTTCTCAAGTTTCTGCATTACCACTTGTCGGCTCTCGGTAGCGCGGTCGATTTCGAGGAAGGCTTGGCCGCCTGCGTACTCGATCCACGCGTCGGGGATCACTTCGAAGCTAAGCGATTCGTGCCAAAACCTGTCTTGGCTTTGGACGATCCGCCTCACCCCTGCCTCGAGGAGGAATTTCAGGATGACGTCGTACACCGCGAGCTGATGTTCCAGCTGCACACCTGACCACTGCTCGATGCCCGCACGGTACGGCTTGTAGCTCTCCGGCGGGTTTCCCAGCATCCGCCAGGCCTTTGGTCCCAGGTAGTAGAGCGGCGTTTGGAAATCCGAGAACGAACTTGCCCGATAGCGGCGCTCCAAGTAGTGCTCCGATACGAGCCACAGCAGCCACTTGATGGTGGGATTGGCGGATAGGGTCAGAATCAGCGCGACTTGCTTTCGAGTTAAGAACAAAAAGTGCTCGTTCAGGAGTCGGAAAAGGTCGAAATGCGCTTTCCGCAGTTGCCTCATATTGAGGGGGTATTCGTTACGGCGGTTAAGAGGGAGTTATAAGGGGAAAAACCGGGTACCCTGTTCCAGAAATACACACCTGAAATTGCGTCCATTCAAATTCGCGTCGCGTGGTTAAGCCAATTTGTAAGCCTCGGACCCACCCTGTTCCAACCGTGTAACGCTCCCGAATCCAGCTTTAGAGTGACTGGCCGGGCTCCGGATCGGGGGCCTCGGGCATTGTGGTGTAGAGGTGACGATATTTCTGTAGGAGGGCGAGGACGCCGATGGCGAAGGCCTCGTACTCGCCATTTCTGCCCTCCATTCGATGTTGGGCAAGGGCGCGGCCGAGCAGGAAATAGGTATAGTGCAGGGCCTCTTCGGTGATGCCGCAGAGCGTATTTCCTCGAATGATGATGAGGTATCTCGGGAGCATGTTCCTGGGCGTTAGTGTTGGCTCGCGATCACCTCTCTCCCCGAACCCTCCAGGATGCCTTATGCCCGCGGAACTCCGGTGATAGTGCGTTCCTTATATATGGACGGGAAGGAATCCGTTCGGGGAGAGAACTAAGAACGAGCCATTTTGCGGACACACATGAGGCCGAGACCGACCGCGTCGAAGACGTAGAACCAATAGCGACGTCTCCACGGCAGCGGACTCAAGTAGCGCGCAAGGAATGGATAGCGCGAGATCATCGCTTCGGCCAACGATTGTTTTGTCTTCTGATCCCGGCAGAAGAACGCCTTCACCTCAGGCGGGGTGGAGGTGACGACTTTCAGTCCTTTCCACTTTGCCCAACTAATGAGCGCTGCGGTTAGCTTGTTCAGTTCCTCGTTTCCGACCGCCTGGGGATAGAACGGCGATTCGATTGCGACGACTGAGGGTGAGTAGGTTGCGGCGAGGTTTGTGAGAAATCGGCGGACTTGGCAGCAGAGGTCGAGCGGGCATGTGACCTTCGGGAACGTCTTCACGCCATACCACAAGAGTTCTTCACCTTCGAGGATCGCAACTCCCAGGTATTGCAGGCCGGGATCAATCGCCAAAATGCGCACGCTGCGAGTAGACATAGAATGGATTAGGGCGAGTATTGGGAATTTGCACCCTGTACCCTGCGCGATTGACATCATCTTTCGCCCGGTCGTAGAGCTCTCGATAGAGCTCACAGACCGGAGTCTTGTAAATCACGGCAAGTTTCAATGCCGTCCGGAGATTTGGCAGAAGTCTGCCGCGCTCGTACTCAGAGACCTGCGACGTGCTCTTCTGTTCAAGCAGCCGCGCCACGACCTTTTGTTCCAGGCCCGCTCTCTTCCTGGCGATCCACAAACCGTTGAGTTGTTGTTGGGCGGGTGTTTGTTTCATGCTCCACGTTCAGCTTAGAACGTCGGACGAGACAAATGCAGAGCCAAAAACTTCGGTGGAGTGCGAAATGAAGAATGGGTTGCGAGTAGATAAACGCAAAATAAAGAAAAGCCGCCCGGACGGGCGGCGCGCTGCTCGGAGTAACTCAAGAACTGGGTGGCATTGATTTTCGATTGGAATCCTGGGCCGCATAGTGATCATTAAATGCTCATGATCATAAGGATAACTGTGACTACGTGAAGCATGGATTAAGGCTGTCTTTGAATGATGGCAAACCTTGCGTCAGGTGCGGTTGGAACTTCTGATGAGGTGCCAGAGAAAGCATCTTCCGTAGTCTTCGTTGAATTCGATTCCGTTGGCACAGCTCTCGCAGCAAATCGCGTCCATGGCCGAAGTCTGCGGATGGCGGAGCGCCCTAGCGGCGCTGGCGCAGGCTTCGGCGGCGGATCGCGCCCTCCCCTCCCAGTCCCTCGATCGCCACACTCTGACCTCGATCATTTCAATTTCTTGGTGGTTTGCATTCGTCGGATCGGCGAGCCATGTTTCTGCCGCTTCTAGTGCTTTGAGCGGCCGATCGTCGGTAGGATATTTCTCTTCGAAGACGTGAATGCAGTTCTTCGCGGCGGCGATGGCGATCTCGACGGCTATCCTCTTATTGATCACAGCGTAATTATCCCAGCTGCTCTGCCAGGCGCAAGAAGTTCTAGGATTCACTTCTTTCTACCCTTTTGCTGAATTGGCCCCCTGGCACATCTGGGCAACGAAAACCAAGACTGCTGGAAAGTGGCCTTTGTGTAAGATGATCTCTACGACGCACAGACAGGCCCCCCGGCAACGGTGATTTATTTTGATGGTCCCTTGAGAGTTTCCATAGCGAGGTGACTGCCATGAAGATCGGTCCGAATCAAAAGTGCCCATGCGGAAGTGGATTGAAATACAAGCGCTGTCACGGTTCTCCAGTCGAGCGGGTGATGTTGAAATCCCCTTTCGAACTGGAAAAGAGGATATACGGAACTCTCGCGCCTGAGACGAAGGCCGTTCTAAAGTGGTGCTCCGAGGCTGCCGTAATGCCTCTCAGATTCGGAATCAAAATCTTCCACGACGGCATGGCTTCTATGGATAAGCAGGAAGTGGACCCATGGGATCCCAGAGGTGTGGTTTTGGGTTTTCATGCGAAAGGTATAGACCAACTCTTCGCAATCCGAGCGTTAATTGAAGCTGGTTCTGTGGGGCCCGCCATCGGCCAAGTGCGAACTTTCTTTGAAACCTATTTGTATCAGGCGCACATTCTTGAAAAAGATACTGAGACACGAGTCAAGAGCTACCGCGCATTCTACAAAAAAGAGGATGCCACTTGGACGAACCGTATGGTCGCTCTCGGTGATAAGAGAATCGCACACGTAGCCAATGTACTAGCAGAAGAGTCAAAACAATTAGGGGGAAATAGGGCCTGGACTGGCAAAACACTCGAAAAACTCGCCAGCGACTTCGGGGTAGGAAAGCTCTATGTGACGATTTATCGGGCAGCTTGTGCGGCCACGCACGCTACCGACGTTGAAACTTGTTATAACCCCTTCCTCATCCAATTCATTAAGGAGCACGGGATCCATAACCAGGCCACTTTTGTATCAAATTACGGATTATTCAGTTCGACTGACGTCGCTGGGTTTTGGTCGTATCTGCAACTGATACCTTATGTGTTTTTTGGGAACACCGCTTCGTTCCTTAATTTGAAACTCAGCCAAGAAGAAGAAGCCCTCGTTAAGAATTGCAGGACTTCGTTGTCCGATCAGCGCACGACAATTTCCTCGTCTATCGACGAACTTGCTAAGGCATATCCAGGGCTGTCGATGTCAGGTTGATCCAGCGGAGAAATTTCCACAAGTTTGATTGTAGACTTAAACCGCAATTCGGATTGAGATGTGTAGATGTAGAAAGGTTACAATCCTACGACTCATTTCGATAGCAGAAAAGCCGCTCTTTGGGCGGCTTCTTTGGGTCCTGAGCTCCTTCCCTCAAACCAATATGCGATCGATCGCATTTAGTAAATTGTTGTACTTCTCCGTTTCAACTGGCAGAGCATTAGCCGCGAGAATAGGGAATAGGAAATATTGAGCGACACAGCCAATGGGCAAGAGCCGTCGAATATCCGCTTCCAGATTTTCGTATTGAACCATCTTTCGTGTCGCGGGTTTCAATGAAGCTATATTGACCACCTGAATGAGTGTTATCCCGGAGCTGATTGGGAACTGATTCTGGTCGGTCCCTTCGCAGCACAGGTATCTGGATGGCGACACTGGTAACAGTTTGCTCCCGATCTTGGCGGGAGTTACCGCCGCTTCCTCTATTTCAAGGATGAGGCGAATTTCTCCACCTTGCGAAATGGCCAAGTCTGGCCAGCAGTAACTAGTAGATCGCGACTTGTAGGGCGTAGTGAACAGCTGGAGCCTGTGACTACCCCCGCATTCCGGCGCAGAGATAACGTGAAAGTTTGGTGGAACATGAAATAGTGAGGAGACTAGCAAGCCGAGCGTTCTATGGATCTTTTCTCTCATACTTATTATTCCGTGGCGAGGCACCTGGAGAAAGCAAAAATAAAAATAAATAGTTGGCAGGTGAATTGCCCTAACCGAGCGCACACTCCGGAAAAATGAGTTTTGCTGGAAAGCTTACAATCCTAGGATTTTTGAAGAGGCAGAATTCGAGACCTGGCGGGTGTGCCAGGTCTCGAATTTGTCATGAGGATTGGGTCGCGGATTTTGCGGGTTTTCGTTTGGGAATATGGTTTTGGGGGGCGTTCCTTGCGGGGGACGCTGGTGGTCGATTTCTTGGGCGCTGCCGAGATTCCGGCAGTCCGGACCGAGGACGTGCGCGGGATTGATACGTTTTGTAGCGGTAGAGGGGATCGAACCCTCACGCCCGAAGGCAACGGCTTGTGGAGAAACCGAGACACTCGATTGCTCCAGAAGCCGTCGCGTCTGCCAATTCCGCCATACCGCCGTTGATGATAGTAATCTTCTCCTGCTATCCCGCGGAAGATGACGAAAGTCATCACGAAAGGTCGTACGTGAGGATCAGGTATCCCAGAGCACTCTCTGGATCTTTTCTCTGAACTTCGATTGTTGGCCGGTGCTGGGAAACGGGATGGTGACGCCCCCGTTGAGGACCCTGAAACCTTCTTCATCCAATCGTTTTTCGAGCAGTCTGCAGATGTTAGTTTTGACGAGAACTATCTTCGTGCTGGGTTGCGCGTGTGCGCGCAACTCTTCCAGGAGCTGAAGGAAGTCGCGGACGATGATCGCGTCGGCTTCGGGGTCGCCGAGGTTGTTCACCGGTGTGTAGGTCGCGTCGATGATGAGGTAGCCTTTGGCTGCGAAGTCCTGCAGACCCTCCTCTTTCGTGCTTGGGAATTTCCCGAGAACATCTTTCATCATTGCTTTGAATAGCGGCTCCGTCGTCTTGCCATCGGGGTTGTAGAAATACAATCCCGATGCGGGCGGGGATTCGAGAATGAAGATCACAGTTGGATTCTCGGGAGTGAACCGGTCGCGGAGTCGGATGTAGTCGGATTTATCCATACGCAGGTAGGTCAGGAAAAGCGAAAGTTGCGAATCAAGTGTCCAGCGACTTTGCGCCGTTCCAAAAGTGTTTTGTTTGAGGCCTCAGGCGCGTAGCGCTCCGCAAGGTGCAGAACGAGCGAGAAAGGAATCCTGCTAACTCTCCCACTTCGCACGAAGAATACGTACTTCATCCGAACGTCTTCAGCGTAGTGTTTCCAGAACTTTGGGTTTCGCGCTATGTAGTCAAACAGGATTTGAAAGATGTCATTCTGTGGTCGGTCGCTGCCGATTGCCCAGCACACATGGTGGCACCAGCTCCGGTACTTCTGGATCATGAAGTGCTGCCGCCGGTTTGCCAATGATGCAGTGACCAATCCGGTGAACGAGGCGAGAAATGCGCCATCAATGTATTTGGCCTCAATGAGTAAGTCCTGATTCTTCCGCCTGGCTTCGATGTCCCAGCCGGTTGCCGAGGTACCATACGACGGCTTATACACTTGCCACGTTGCCTTCTGGCACTTGAGCCAGCGAACCAGTGGATTTACGACGTACCGTTCCTCTTTGGTCATATGAAGAATGTAGTCAGGGACCTAGCCGAGAAATTCGTCAGACATCTTCCGATAACGTGAAGTCAACAGGTACATCTGCCTTAGTTCGTCATACGAGCGAAAGCGGTACTTGTGCTGGATAGACGCGAAAGGCGATTTCTGAACCTCCTTCTCATATTTCTTCAGAACATCGGCTGGACCGATGATAAAAAACTTGGTGCTCAGCTTATGCGCCTGATAGATGCGAAGTAGCCCCGACGTAACTCCGGTCGTGTGCTCCACTTCAAAGAAGTATTCCGGCCATTCATCCTTAAGCCAGACAACGTCGATGTTCCGAACGGAATCCATGACCTTTTCGCTTGAGAATGCGGGCAGATCGTCGAGAGTAGCGATTTGCCCGAGCTTCTGCCCGTCATACGTCCGGCTAGCATCGGGTGTGTACGTGTCATACCCGAGTAGGTTGCCGAGCATCAAAAGGATCGCCTCGGCTGACTCGTGAGATGCAATCGAGATGTTGTCGCTATTAGATTCCGGCGTTTCACTCGCCTTCGGCGCAGGCGCGACGACAGGTTCGGTGCTTCGCTTGCCCTCAAGATGAAACACCTGATAGAAAAGGTACGCGATGAAGAAATCTGCGATCAGGAAGTCGGCATCCTTCAGACCATTCTCAACCAGTAGAGTTTTCACTTTCCCAATTTCGTCGGTAGCCTGCTGATAGCTCTTCCCATCGGACACAGAATCTAGTGAGTATCCAATTCGCGGAAGAACCTCGTATGGCTTCAAATTTACGAGCGAGTACTGTTGAGGGTCGAAGAATGTCAGGATCTCACTTAACGAGGAAGGCCCGAGACCCTTGATCTTTCCCCTGAAAGCATCCCATCGATCCTGAATAGGAGAGGCTCCAAACAGAAGGTCCTTCAACGCGACCCTAATCTTGTCGAGACCGTTATCAGAGATGAGTTTTTCGACCTTATAGTCCTTGTTGTGCCAAATATTTACGGCCCAAAGACTTTTGATGAGAGTTGCAAACTCCGCTTCGGTGAGCTTTTCTATCCGAGGTTGTGTCAGATGTTCGCGATACCAGGCTAGTCGTTCCTTTCTTCCCTCCTGCCATTCGCCGGAATCACCGCCGTGACTCTCGAGCCATTTCTTGAAATTGGCGATTTGTTCCTTCAGATCCATGGCGGTAGCTTGTTGTGTTTTTGGCATATTAGGTAATCCTTAAAGGCTTAGTTGCCCGGCACTTCGAAGTTGTTCAATAAGTTGCGTTTGTTCGGCAGCGCTTTCGGTGGATTCGCCATTCGTTCGAATCGCGGTCTCAATCACACGCTGAATGTATTCCTCCGCGACGTCGTTAGCTCGGAGCCCAGTGACGATGTGGCCGACATACTCGGCACTGGTCCATAGCCCGGTTCGTCGATCGTCCTTCTTCACTAGGAATGTTACGGCTTCAACCTCTTTCCCTGCCGAATTACGAACTTGAATGCGGTGTTCTTCGTAGCGTGGACCTTCAATCTGCGTCAGCGTCTTACGTCCGTCACGACGTTTACCTCGAATGAGGTCGGCGGGAATGTCGTACAGGACGCCCCGAGCGCGGCGGCCCGTGCCTGGAACGGCAATCAGGTCGCTTGCGGCGCAGCCATTGAATTGGCTGAAGACGTCGAACGCGATTTCGAATTCTTCAATCGTCTCGGCCTGTCCGCAGTCGGTGGCATCGCCTTGGAGGCGGTTTGACGCGTTCAATCGGTTGGCATCGCAGTTTGATCCGTATTGGAAAACGAGGGGCATCGTATACTCCCTGTGCTTTTACCAACGTCAGCTTAGATCTGACAGACTTTGCATCGAAAGGATGAACTTCTTCAAATTGTCCCAGCCGTATGCGCTGCTCCTAGAGCGTCTTCGTCCTCCTGGTATTTTGCGTCGCGATGGTCAAATGCTGGACGAGTTCCTTCGAGGACATCCACGATGAGGTGGTTTAAGGTCTCATTTTCGATTGCGCCTGTCGTGTAAGTGATGCGGTTCTTCTGAGTTTTATCTATAGCGCAGTGAATAATTTGATCGGCATCGCAGACGATTGCAAGATTCGGGTTGTGAGTGACTATTACGACTTGGCGCTTCTTTCGCGCCTCTCTTAGGCAAGGTACGAGAATCTTATATACGGTTTGATTGTCTAAGTTCTCTTCAGGCTGGTCGATGATCAGGGGAATATCCCTCTTATCGATCAGTAGATAGAAAATTAGGAGAAGGGTGCCTTTTTCCCCTGGCGACAATTCATCCAGGTCTTTGCCCGACCAGCGAAGTTGATATCGGGGTGAAAGGTATTTCAAATCATAGATTGCATTCAGGAGGTCAACAACTTCATTTCCCGCCTTAAGCTGGTCCCGAACCACGGCAACGGTCTTGGGGGAAAACCTGTAGTCGTATTGGAAGTGATCGAACAGGGCGTCTACAAACTTTACCACTCCATCCGCGGTTCCAAAATCTGCAGCATCTGAAAGCTGCTTCAGCCTGAGCTTTCCTTCTTCCACTCCGCAGAATGATCCCTTGCGCCCCTGATTAACTTTCTCCAAGAGTCGATTTAGCTCCATTGGAATTATGCGGGCATCAAATTCAAGCTTGAACTTGTCTTTTGCAAGCGGGTGGTTGGTTATGAAGTTTTGTACGGGTTCGTAGAGTTCCTTGTAGGCCGAGATCATGGTAGATATCTGTGCAAATATCTCCTGTACTTTCGTTTCGCGATTCTGTTGGGCGGCGGAGAGTTTAGTTGGCAGAGAATCCAGATCGACTATCTTCTTTTCGAAGTACTTAAGGCTATCTGGAGTCTCGTCCGTTCCGAGAATCGCATCTCTTGTTTCTTGCCACTCGCGCAGAGCCTCGACGTATGCTTGAAAGGCGCCATTTGACGCATCGAGTTTGTTCGAGAGGTCCTGGACGGCTTGTTTGAGACCGAATTGCTGGTTTAGGAGGTCGGCCACGATCGCATTTTGATCTTCCGCAAGTTTCTTTGCGTTTTTGGAAATCACCTCGATGAAATCCTTATGTACATCGATTGTGACGAGGGTCCTTGGATCAATTTCCAATTCCGCACAATCGTTCGCGACACTAGCCAGAAAGGCTGTATGCTGTGCTTCAAAGTTCGTTAAGCTCGAGAGTACACGATCAGCAATCGCCGCCCGCAGGGTGGCAGCTCGCTTTTTCGCCTCTGCGTCTTTGGATTGCTTTAGCAATTGATCCCGTTGACTGTTCTTCTGGGTGATCTCTTGCGAAATCGCGTCCATTTGCGCTTTTTGCGCTGGGTCTGTGTCTGGCTTCTTCTTCTCCTCCGGTTTGTTCTTGTCGTGAGCTGCCAATTCCCTTTCTTTTGAAGCAACCAAATTTAGCAGGAGCTGGCGCTGCTCGTCGGAACTCAATTCCATTAGAGTCGCAATTTCAGAATTGATTTCACTCAGTTCAGTGCGGAGTTGGTCAAGCCTGTTGAGGACGGGCAGCGTTTTGAATTCAAGTAACTGATCCAGAGAGTCAGCGCCGAGTCTTTTTGCCTCGGATACATGGGAGAAGATTACTGACTTAAGCTCGAGATCAAACGACTGCCAGGCAGATTTACCACCTCATTGCAGATCGTTTCTAGATAGTTCTGGGGAATATATGAAATGGAGGCCGGGTTGGAGGAATTGGTAGAGTCGCTCAGAAGCTTTATATCTTGGTGATCATTTGCCCAAACCAATGAAGCCTGGAAGTGCTTGGCCTTGCTGCCTTTCGGTTGCCTAAACTTTGCCTCATTAAGAAATGAGAAATGCTTCTCCAGTTCGCAGTTACCGAGCAAGCCAATTGTTTCGGCTAGAGCCGTTTTGCCACTACCCTTGTTACCAATGATTCCAACCAAGCCCGGGTTGATCTGCACGGTTCCTGAAAACCACTCCTCAGGCAAAGGTGAGCCAGGAAGCTTTTTGTATTGGACTGCTTTGATGTACTTTGTCGGATTCTTTTTGATTCGATCAACTGCGGGAGGCAGGTCTCCAATAAAAACACGATTCGGGTCGCTCTTGATCTGCTGGAAGGAGCAGAAACACGGGTCCCCCTTGATCCAGCATGATGCCTTGAGGGCGTAATTCTTTATGTCGTGGTTATCTGAGCAAATGACAAGCGGAATGTGCTTACCAATATTAGGGAATACTTTAGCTTCATAGTCCGTAACGTCTGATGCTTTCCCAATTTCATACAGGTCTATGTAATCTCGGATTAGATCTTTCTTGAGTCGCTGTTTAAAAAGTTCCTTATTGCCAATTGTTTCTATGGTATTCGACTTCGTCCCGGCGTGGACGGATACGATCCCGCCCAAATCATGAATAACGTCGGCCGCTTCCCGAAAGTTGACGTACACACTTTCGTCGCCACCCTTCTTCTCAATGTGACCAGTAGTGAGTTCGAGCTTTCCTTGAACCGTCGTCCAAATGTCTTTCAGCTTTGCATTCTCCGGAAATATGCCGATCAAATGGACTTTCTGTTTGCCGCCCAACTCAGTACGGAATTCGATACCGGGCAAAATTGAGATCCTGCCAGCAGCGATGGTGCTGAGATTTGAAATTCGCGCAATGTCGATCACGTGATGGTCGGTGACAGCAACCACCTCGATCCCAGCTTCTACAAGCGTGTCTATGATCTTTTCATCGGTGATGCTCTTATCGGCATAATCGAATGAGGATGGTGTATGAAAATGCAGATCCCATTTGCGCCAAAGGGAACCAATTGGCAGATGCCGCATTATTTCCTCCGTTACGTTTTCGGCGGGTAATTGATCAGTGTGCAATTGGGCAGAGGAATCCATAGAAGTTCTTATTCGCGCACCAGTTCGTGCGTACGAAAATCGTGCCGGGCGCGGGGTTCGAGCTATTGGGGGGAGAAAAATCGCTTATAACACAGGACAGGCGGGGGGTGGGATGAATTCTCGGGGGTGTTCCGTGTTCCGAACACGGAACCTTGAATGAGCGCTAGAGAAAGCCACTTTCTCCATCTTGGGCATTCTTCGAGAAAAAGCAAGGGCTGGAAACGGCTGTGTGGTATGGCTTTTGCGGGATTTCGTTTTTCGGGCTAGGATGGGAGCTAGTTGCAAGACGCAGAATCCGCTAGGGTTCTCGCTTGGATTGCTGCTAAACTTCACCTTCGCTCTCTCCCCTAATCTGGTAACGGCTTTGCAGGGATGTTCAAAACCTCTCCGGCCAAATCCGAATACGTCACTCGCAAGCAGATCATCGACGCCAAGTTGAAGGCGGCAGGCTGGACTGTCGCCAAATTCGACGCGGAGCGGCCACTTGCGAAATATGAACGCTGCGCCATCGAAGAGTATCCGACTGAGGCGGGGCCTGCGGACTACGCCCTGTGCATGGGCGGACGCATCGTGGGCATTGTCGAGGCGAAGAAACTGAGCCTCGGACCGCAGAACGTGCTAACCCAGGCAGAACGGTACTCTCGGGGCCTCATGGCGGGCCCCTTCGATTTCCGCGGCTACCGCGTACCGTTTCTCTTTTCCACCAACGGCGAGGTGATCTGGTACCACGACATTCGGAACGAGCTGAGCCGCTCGCGAGAGATCAAGAAGTTCCACACGCCCGATGCCCTCACCGAATTCGTGGAGCGGGATTTTGATGCATCAGTTGCAGTGCTCCGGGCGATGCCGAACGATCACCGGCGAATCCTGGCGCGGCCGTACCAAGTCGAAGCGAACACCGCAATAGAAAATGCAATCGAAGAGCGAAAGCGACACATGCTCGTCGCCATGGCGACCGGCACCGGCAAGACCTTCATGACCGTGAACGAGATCTACCGGTTGATGAAGTCGGGCGTCGCGAAACGCATCCTCTTTCTCGTCGACCGGCGGGCGCTTGCGGCGCAGGCGGTGCGGACGTTCGCATCATTCGAACCGGAGCCCGGACTTAAGTTCAATAAGATCTACCAGGTATATAGCCAGAAATTCCAAAAAGAGGATTTCGGTGAGGACGAAAAATTCGATCCCACAGTCCTGCCGAATTCATACCTCACCGCGCCGAAGCCGGGCGACGCGTTCGTGTACGTCTCGACCATCCAGCGGATGGCTATCAACCTTTTCGGGCGGGAGACGGTACTCGGAGACAAGGACGAAGCTCCGGATGAGGATGCTGACGAGATCAAGAACATCCCGATCCATGCCTTCGACCTCGTCATCGCCGACGAATGCCACCGCGGGTACACCGCAAAGCAAGTGGCCGTCTGGCGGCAGACGCTGGAACACTTCGATGCGATCAAGGTAGGCCTCACCGCGACCCCGGCATCGCACACAACCTCTTTCTTTAAGGATGTCGTGTTCCGGTATGAGTACGAGCGCGCGGTTCTGGAAGACTTCCTCGTGCCCTACGACGTCGTGGCGGTCTCATCTGACGTCCGGATGAAGGGCGTATTTCTCAAGGAGGGCGAGGAAGTTGGCATCGTCAATGCGGAGACCGGCACGAAACAGCTTGATCTCCTGGAAGACGAGCGGCAGTTCGATACCACCGAGATCGAGGAGAAGGTCACCTCCCCCGACTCCAACCGCAAGATCCTCGAGGAAGTGAAGAAGTACGCGCTGGAACACGAAGCGATCTACGGACGTCTGCCGAAGACGCTAATCTTCGCGGCAAACGATCTGCCGCACACTTCGCACGCCGACCAATTGGTCGAGACCGCCAGGGACGTATATGGGCGGGGCGATTCATATGTGCAGAAGATCACAGGATCGAAAACCGTGGACCGGCCCCTGCAGCGAATCCGGGAGTTCCGGAACCGGCCGGAGCCCGGGATTGTGGTCACGGTCGACATGCTCTCCACCGGCGTAGACATCCCTGATCTCGAATTCATCGTATTCCTCCGTCCGGTGAAGTCGCGCATCCTGTTCGAGCAGATGCTGGGGCGAGGAACCCGCAGGGGTGATAAGTTCCCGGACAAGTCGCATTTCACGGTCTTTGATTGTTTCGGCGGGTCTCTCTTCGAGTATTTCAGGAACGCGACCGACATCACCGCGGAGCCCCTTGAGAAAGAGGCCCGGACGATTGCCGAGGTCATCGAGGACATCTGGCAGAACCATGATCGCGACTACAACGTCCGGTGCCTGGTGAAGCGCCTGCAGCGCATCAACAAGGAGATGTCGGGAGAGGCGCGGGAACAGTTTGCGGCCTGGGTTGCCGACGGGGATCTCGGGGCGTATGCAAAGGATTTGCCTGGGGACCTGAAGCGGAACTTCGCGGGAGCCATGAAGCTTCTGAGAGATCCGAAGTTCCAAGATCTTCTGGTGAACTACATCCGCGCCAAGCGCACCTTCGTTATCGCGTACGAAAACAAGGATGCAGTCAGATCGGAATGGCTGGCACGCGGCGCGGATGGGAAGGAATACAAGCCCGAAGATTACCTCACGGCGTTTGCCCGATTCGTCGAGGAGAACCCGGACCACATTGAAGCGATCAGGATTTTGCAGCAGAGTCCAGAGAACTGGAGTCCGGCTGCTATCGGGGAACTTAGAGACAAGCTAAGGGCAGCGCCGCAGCGATTCACGCTTGAGAACCTGCAGAAAGCGCACGAGATCCAGTATCACAAGGCTCTCGCCGACATCATCTCGATGGTGAAGCACGCCGCCGACAAGCAAAGTCCCCTGCTCACCGCGAACGAACGGGTCGAGCGCGCGTTTGCTACAGTAACGTCAGGCAGAACGTTCACGCCGGAACAGCAGCAGTGGCTGGAGCGCATACAGACGCACCTCGTCGTGAACCTGTCCATTGATGAAGAGGACTTTGACAGCCTGCCGATCTTCACGCGCTTTGGCGGGTGGGGACGGGCAAACGGGGTCTTCTCAGGCCAATTGCCGCAGCTTATCCATTCTTTTAATCAGGCTATTGCGATATGAGCGATGTTGTCGGGAAACTGTGGGGCTTCTGTCATACCCTTCGGCATGACGGGATCGATTACGGTGATTACATAGAGCAGCTCACCTACCTTCTCTTTTTGAAGATGGCCGATGAGCGCGGGATCGACCTTTCGAAAACGAAGTACGTGGCCGGGAACGGCAGAGAGGTCGAGTGCGATTGCTCGTGGCCAACGCTCGAATCGAAGTCGGGCACGGCGCTGACTGAGCACTATGTCTCGGTTCTCCAGGCATTGGGAAAGCAGAAAGGGCTGCTGGGCGAGATTTTCGCAGGAGCGTTGTCGCGGTTCAACAATCCCGTGAACCTCAAGGCCCTGCTCGGCGTCATCGACGAGACCGAATGGACGCAGCTTGGTGTGGACGTGAAGGCAGCCGCATTTGAGGGGCTCCTGGAAAAGGCTGCGAGTGAAGGGAAGAAGGGCGCGGGGCAGTACTTCACGCCGCGCATCCTTATTCAGTCGATCGTGCGGTGCGTGAAGCCGGACCCGAGGAGCCACAAGGAATTTACGATCTCCGACCCGGCATGCGGGAGCGGCGGGTTTTTGGTCTCTGCATATGAATGGTTCATCGGGGAGACGAAGGGCGGGGCGCTCGACCGCGAGCTCGCAAAAAGGATCAAGAAGGGAACTTATTACGGGCAGGAGTTGGTCGCCCGGCCGAAGAGGCTCGCGCTGATGAACCTATACCTGCATGGGCTTGAGCCAGTCATCAAAGGTGGCGATTCTATTTACGAAGTTCCTGACTCGCAGCGGTTCGACGTGGTGTTGACCAATCCCCCGTTCGGGACGAAGGGTGCCAACCAAGTTCCGGACCGGGATGATTTCACGATTGAGACCTCGAACAAGCAGCTCAACTTTCTGCAGCATGTGCTGACGATTCTCAAGCAGGGAGGGCGCGCGGCCGTCGTGGTGCCTGACAACTGCCTCTTCGCGGATCAGGCGGGAGAAGTGTTCGAGATCCTGATGAAGGACTGCGTGCTCCATACGGTGCTGCGGCTGCCGAACGGCACGTTCAGCCCGTACAGTCCCGGTACCAAAACGAACGTGATTTTCTTCACTAAAGGTGCGCCGACCGAAACGGTGTGGGTGTACGACGCTCGAAGCAACGTGCCGCGGATCACGAAGAAGGACCGGCCGCTTACGAAAGAGCACTTTGCGGAATTCGAAAAGTGTTTTGGCGGCGATCCGAATGGGCGATCGAAACGGAAAGCGAGCGACTCTAAGGAAGATCGGTGGCGGTCGTTCTCTATCGCGGAAGTGAAGGAGCGCGATTACAAGATCGACGGACTGAAATGGCTGAAGGATGAGTCGCTCGACGAATTTGATCCGGATATTGAGCCGCAGGAACTCGCGACGGATGCGATCGCGGAGCTTAAAGCCGCGGTCGAGGAGTTGAACGCGATCGTGGCGATGCTGGAGTCGAATGGGAACGGGAACGGCAAATCGGCTAAACCTGCAGCGACAGGCAAAAAGGCATGAGCACCAAGGCACAACTACTGCGCGAAGAGGAAATCACCGCCGAATCGGATTTGCCGGAGGGTTGGGCTGCCGCCGAAATTGGCGAGGTTTCGCATGTTGTTGGGGGTGGAACTCCAAAGACGTCAGTTTCAGACAACTTTTCTGAAGATGGCCAACCGTGGCTAACACCTGCCGACTTGAGCGGATTTGAGGGGATGTACATCAAGAGAGGTAGACGAGGGCTGTCGGAAAAGGGCTTTCGATCCTGCGGCGCAACGGCAATGCCACCGGGAACAGTGCTGATGTCGAGTCGCGCCCCAATCGGATACGTTGCGATTGCCGCGAACCCGATTGCAACGAGTCAAGGATTTAAGAGCTTCGTTCTACCAAACGGCATTGTTCCGGAATACTGCTATTTCTGGTTGAAATATAAACGCGATGATCTTCAAGAACTGGGTAGCGGCACGACTTTTCTTGAAATCTCCGGTGCTAAAGCTAAGGAGATACCGTTCATATTTGCTCCGTATGAAGAGCAGCGGCGCATCTCGAGAGCACTAGAAGAGGTGACGTCCAGGACCAAATCACCTCTAAATCACCTTGGCCGAGCAAAACAGCTTCTAGCAAACTTTCGTCAATCGGTTTTGGCGGCGGCGTGTTCGGGGAAGCTGACGGAAGAGTGGAGAGTGCAGCATCCGGATGTTGACCTTAATCAGAAACTGGACCTGAAGAAAATCGATGGTCCGACAGAGATACCGGATTCCTGGATTTGGATCACCTTCGGGTCGATATTGAGCGAACTCAAGAATGGCATTTCGACAAAGCCCGAGATAGAGCCTCCAGGGAGACCAATTCTTCGCATAAGTGCCGTTCGCTCAGGTAGCGTCAGTCTCGAAGATCGACGCTATTTGCGGGCAAAGGAAAAGTTTTCTGAATACGGACTTCGAGAAGGAGATCTTCTATTTACACGCTATAACGGCAGCTTGGACCTCCTCGGCGTATGCGGACAGGTGCGTAACCTAGGTGGCGAGTTGTTGTACCCCGATAAACTCATGCGAGTGCGATTCGGTCATGGGCTCGTGTTACCGTCTTATGCCGAAATCTTCTTCGGCTCTACCGGCGCACGAGAGCGGATTACCGATGGGGCTGTTTCTTCCGCCGGACAACAGGGTATATCGGGGGCCAAAGTCAAAGCCCAACCGTTCGCATTGCCTCCCTTCGAAGAGCAAGACGAAATCGTCCGCCGGGTCGAGGCACTCTTCAAACTTGCTGATGCCATCGAGAAGCGAGTTGCTGCTGCAACTGCCCGGGCCGAGAACCTGACACAAGCCGTACTCGCGAAGGCATTTCGAGGTGAATTGGTGTCCACCGAAGCCGAACTGGCAAGACGCGAGGGGCGAGATTACGAACCGGCATCGGTGTTGTTGGAGAGGATAAGGGCGGAGAGGCAGACCAAAGCCGCAAATCGTAAAAATAACAGGATATGAACCGATACGGAACCTTCAAGATCTTCTTCGAACACGATTTTGATTCTTATTCTCGTGGACGGCTCGAAGAACTAAGACAAACAATTCGCAATGAGGATGAAACCTTTATTGTGAACGTCGATGAATCCAAGTACATCGAACACTTAGTGTCGAAATATTCGATTGATCCCCTCGAGTTGCATTTTGACCACATCGAGGTGAGCGTCCATGAGGAAATGATTCCTGCCGAACATTTTCCTTTTGATTTCAACGTGTATGAGGGCAAGTCGTATCCCAAACCAGTAATCAAATATCACTTGCCTGTAACGGGCGACCTGGGGCTTTTGCGTTGCATTCCAAACCCTCGCGTGCTCATGACTTATCCCGTCTCACTTGAGAACGGAGCAGTCTGTTTCGATATTGTCGATTTCTACAACGATGCCGATCGTATCAAGCGAGAAGCGGATTCGAGATTAGGAACGATTAGGCAACAATATGAAAATCTGGCCTCAAACATCCGCGCATTCAATGCGGGATTGCAGAAAGAAGCACGGAATCTGTTTGGAACTCGAAAAGAAGAGCTATTAAAGAGATCTCACACTCTTTCCAAATTGGGCGTCCCGATAAGAAAAGCTTCAGGTATCCCGAGTACGTTTGCCGTTCCAGCTGCTAGGAAACAGATTGTTAGTAAGCCAGCGCCATCAGGCTCGCCAGCAAAGAGTCCCGATCCTACCCTTGAAGAGAATATCTATCAGGATATTTTGAAGGTGATACATGACACCGGGAAGGTATTTGAGCGACTACCCAGGACGTATGCAGGGAAGGACGAGGAGTCGCTCAGAGACCATCTGATCCTCCAGCTTGAACCGCAATTCGAGTATTCGACGACGGGAGAGACATTTAACAAGACTGGCAAGACCGACATATTGATCCGATATGAGAAAAGCAACATCTTTGTTGCAGAGTGCAAGTTTTGGGGTGGCTCAAAAAAGCACCTCGAAACAATCGACCAGATTCTGTCTTATCTGACGTGGCGAGATTCGAAGACCGCAATCGTCTATTTCATGGATACGAAGGAAATGTCCGCTCCTCTGAAAGCTATTGAAGTGGATACACCAGGTCACCTATGTTTTGTGAAACTCAATGGGAAGAAGGATGATTCATGGTTTGACTACACCTTCCACCTGCCTGGTGATAAGGGTGTGCCAATAAGACTGAGTATCCTCTGTTTCCACCTACCGAAATCTTCCAAGTGAGCCCGCAGTGGCCGCGACCGCGAAAAAGTGGCGCTGATTACTCCCTTGGTGTCTATTTGGTGTCTATGTCCAAAGAGCTCTGTCGAGAACCGAGAGAACGAATAGACTTTAGAGAAAGTCCAGCAAGTACCAATCTATCAATCAGATACAGATAATTCCTCGCACGCCAAGAACTTAGCTGGAATGCGTAGGCTCGAATCCCTTCTTCGGCACCAATCCTTATAATTCAGTAGCAAGGCCGTCGACCGGAAAGACGCCGAGCAGCAGTACATCGCGGTCGGCGGCGAGATTACAGCGTCATGGCCCACGGTAGCGATGGCTCTATGCCGCTGCGTCGTAGGTTCACATGGAACGAGATAGCGAGTTCGACATCATAATGACCTCCCTTGATCTTGCAGTGCGAGATCTTTTCATCATTGGTAGACGCCGTGTTGTAGTAAAGGCTGGGGCACTGCCTGGGCGCATCGGACTAGCTGCACAAAATTGATCGCCGTTGGTTCGACGATCACATCCATCAGTGACTTACATCATGGCATGCCGTAAGTAACCAGACGTACGCTGCGCCACACTGCGCCATGTTTTCTGACATGACATAGCGGCGTTTCGCAGGGTGTCAGAACGTCGTTGGATTTCTTCGTTGGATGCTTCTATGGTTGTGGGGTTACGCTCGTCTTCCCGCCAGGAGCAGCAAGTCTGGAAATCTGCTCAAAGCCTGGGTCGTCCTTGAGCAGGACAAGGAAAAGAACTTAAGAACACCCTTCCCGATCTCCCAGACAGAAAACCCGATTCGAACAAATTTCTTCAGTGCGCACGTCCGAAGTGTCCCCGATGTGTGTACCACCAACTTCCTGATCTGGGTGCTTCTGCCCATTGGAGGTCCGGCAAGGACACGATGTGCCGGATAAGACATGGCAACTAGACGAGAATTCCTGCAAACGACTGCAATGGCCGGGACTGCCGCAGCGATCTATGGGGCACTCGGCACAAAGCGACCCTGGGGTTTCAACCAGAGCTCAGGGCTTGGACTGACGCTTTTTTCGCAACAACTACGAGGCGTCGGTCCGGGCGGGATACCGGTGGCTCTCCCTGACGGATTTTCGCCTGTCACGGGTGCCGCTCACTACTCTTTCAATATTGGTGATTTCCATGACACGCTGCACCCGAACCTTGGCCCCACTTCCCTCTGGGGCTACAGCCCCTCGGTAGCGCTTGGCGAAGGCGGCTATCCTAAGCGCCATCTGGGCGGCATTGTCGTGGCCAACAAGGACGTGCCTATCCAGATGACTTTCACCAACACTCTTCCCAACCAGCACATCCTGCCGGTTGACGTTAGCGCGTTTTTTCCGGACGCCGCTTCTTCGAAGAACAAAACCTCAACTCACTTGCACGGAGGATTTGTTCCATGGATCAGTGATGGGGGACCGTTCTCATGGTTCGATCCCCAAGGCAATTACGGCCCCAGTGTGCCGCTCAGCTTCTACGAATTGCTGAACCCGGCGATACAGGCGGGACAAGCCGAATACTATTATCCCAACCAGCAGAGCGCGCGCATGTTGTGGTACCACGACCACGCTCACGAAACCACTCGCCTGAATGCCTATGCGGGTATCGCGAGCGCCTACCTTATTCGCGACGGCTTCGAAGGCAATCTACGCAACCAGGGCCTGTCTGATTTTGTCGAGAACGGCGGTTACGAGTTGCCGATCATTGTTCAAGACAAGGTCTTCGTGAATGGCAACCCCCTTTCGCCAAACTACATTTTCGATGTCGATCCGACCTGGCCCAACTACTGTCCGAGCACGACGGGGTCTCTCTGGTACGCCCATGTGTATGATCCCGCCGACCTGGGATCGAATCCCATCTTCCCTTTGCCCGACCCATCTGCTGTTCCGGAATTTTTCGGCGACACGATGCTGGCAAACGGCACGGTGTATCCGGAAGTTGAGGTAGAAGCTCGCAGGTATCGGTTCCGCGTCTTGAATGCCTGCAGTTCCCGGTTCCTCAACCTGCAAATGTACATCGACGATGGAAGCCCGAATGGCATCACGCTCGACAAGAGGGGGAAACCTCAAAACAAGGCGGCTTTGAACGCCGCCGCCGCTAACCCCCATGGCGCTCCCACGAGTAACTTTCTCGTTCTCGGAGCCGAGGGCGGCTTCCTCCCACGGCCGGCGTTCGTAGCCAGTAATACCCCATTCAACGGCACTGCGACGGGTGGGTCCCTCCTGCTGGCACCTGCTGAACGGGTCGATATGCTTTTTGATTTTTCAAAACACGTGGGACAGCAGATCATCCTTTACACCGATGCGCCGGCGCCGTTCCCGGACGGCGACGCAGGCACCGATTTCTTCCCCGGTTGGAACGTTAGAAACAACCCAGTCAATGGCATAACCACCGCTGGCGAAGGACCGAACACGCGTGTCATCATGCGCTTCAAAGTCGTTCCAGCCACCAGCGTGGACCCGCTACTCAACATCAGCCATGCAACCGATCTTACCCTCGGCAATGACGCGCTCCTGGTGCCTCCTGGAGTAACCACGCCACCGCCGGGAGTCCCGGTCAGGCAACTGACACTCAATGAGGAGTTTGACGATTGGGGCCGCCTGATTCAGCGGATTGGCACGAATGTTCCGCTCTATCCCGGGACCTTCGCCAGGTTCTACATGGACACGCCTACCGAGACACCGACGGCGGGAAGCACGGAGGTTTGGGAATTCGCGAATCTCACTGGCGACACTCATCCAATCCACTTCCACTTGGTGAATGTGCAGATCATCTCGCGCCAGCCATTCAAGCTGAACACCTATGACGGGACTCCGAACCTGACCGGTGCCCCTGTGCCTCCGCCGATGTTCGAGAGAGGGTGGAAGGAAACGGTTCGCATGAACCCGGGCGAGGTGACGACGGTGATCATGAAGTTCGCATTGCCGTCCGTTAGCTTCGCCGTACCTCCCAGCCCGAGACTGCAGAACGAATACGGGATCACCGGGGCTGAGTATGTCTACCACTGTCACATCTTGGAGCACGAGGAACACGACATGATGCGGCCACTGGTCGTTCTCTAGATCGGAGAGTCGAGTACATCACGGGAGCGGCCTCCGCCGCTCCCAGCCGTCGCCCCAACCTATTCTCCACCAAGCCATTGATGCTGGATTCTTTATGGATGACGAGCAATCCGGAAGTCATCGTTTTGTCAGTCGGGATTGGTACTTCTAAACGCGCTTCTCTATCCCGTACGAACACCAATTGTGTCCGGATGGTCGGCTATTCGGAAGTGATCGAAGGAACAGACTGCCGGGCTAAGGAGCGTGCTTATCCGGACGCTAGCTGTAAACCCCGCAGCCAATGCGGCGAAGTATGGTCTCAACCTGCTGGATGCCCAAGGTCTCCAACAACTCGATTGGCTTCAGGTCCTTAAGGACCGTGTTCGGCGAATTCAACCAGTCGGTTGCTACTCTCAAATCAAATACATGCTATGAGGGCTTTTTAGAAATCCTTTCTTCGGCCCCAAAGCGAAGTCTTCCTGGATGTACACGAAGACAGCTGAGAAATTGCACTTCCTCTCCTGCAGCGACGAATTGTTCAAGAAACCGCTGGTTTCCTGAATCTAAGCAGAAGGAATCCCAGAACACCCGATAGAAGCGACGCAGCGAAAACTCCGATTTTCGCCATATCTATAATCGACTGTTCCGAGAACGCCAAGTCGGAAATGAAAAGAGAGATTGTGAAGCCAACACCACCGAGCATTGCCAGGCCGACGACCTGAATCCACGTGAGGTGCGGCATGAGGGTCGCGACTCGCAACCGAGTTGCGATGTAAGCGAAACCGGCTATTCCCAGGGATTTCCCCACAAACAACCCCACGAAAACGCCAATGGTCACCGGGCTGAACAGTGCGTTCCTGAGGACGGCGAAATTAAAGGTGAGGCCAGCATTCGCCAGGGCGAAGAACGGCAGAATGACGTAAGCAGTCCACGGATGCAGCATTCTCACCAGGTAGTCCGAGGGTGCCTCAGTCTCTGTCACAAGTTGTCCGAGTCTTCCGAGCATGGCTTCCGCGGAGTCATTGTCCGCTCCGTCGACCGAATTCTGAATACCATTGACGAGTCCACCCGCCAAGGCGCTGAAGGAACGCTTATCATGGATAGGCTCTGTTGGTGTGAGCAGGCCGAGCACCACACCCGCAACGGTCGCGTGCACGCCTGAATTCAACACCGCGAACCAGCACAGCACTCCAAGCGGAACGTACGATGCGGTTGAGCGCACTCCAAGACGTCGCATTACCAGGATCATCGCAATTGCAAAGGCGAACCATATCAACGGAATGAGGCTGAGATGATCTGAGTAGAAGACTGCAATCACTAGAATTGCACCGAGATCATCCACCGTAGCGAGGGCGAGCAGGAAGATACGCGCAGATGTGGGCAGCCGGTTTCCAGCAAGAGACACAATGCCGAGCGAAAAAGCAATGTCGGTGGCCATGGGTATTCCCCACCCATGGAGGGTTTGTGTACCACTGTTAAACAACAGGTACAAAAGCGCAGGAACGATCATTCCGCCGAACGCACAGATGATGGGCAGTGCTGCGCGCTTCCATCCAGACAATTCGCCGTGCAGGAACTCACGCTTGATCTCGAGTCCCACTACAAAGAAAAAGACGACCATGAAGGCGTCATTAATCCATTCACGCAACGTGTGCTCGAGAGAGAATGTTCCAAAGTGAATAGATACCTGCGTCGTCCAGAATCGCCCGTACGAATCGGCAGCCGGAGAGTTGGCCCAGATTAGTGCCGTTACAGCGGCGAGCAACAGCAATAGCCCACTGGTGATTTCCGTAAGGAAGTACCGTTGCGCGGGCAGAAGAACTCTCTTCGTCAAGAATGACGTATCCGCTTTTGCGAGTGTTGAGCCTCGACTGCGGGCCGGAACTTGCATATTTGCTCCGTCTTAAATGACGACGTTGAAAAAGGTTGACATAGCTAGTTTGAGACAGGCGGCATCGGCACAGATTATCGCACCCTGACGCCGCAATCAGATAGAAACCGGAACACCAGCACTTTTTGGTATCCACTTTGAGCCACTTAGGTTAAAAGTATCTGCAGATGCGACCCGCTTTTGAGGTCGTCCGCGTTTATGGGGGCCTAAGATGCCGCAACTGCGTCCAATGAGTACGGGAGAGATTCTCGACCGGACGTTCAGCAACTACCGACACAATTTCAAACTCTTCGCCGGAATCGCCGCCATTCCCGCGGCGATCCTTCTCGTCTGCAAACTGTTATTCATCCTTGTCGGAGTTGCAGATTCCTGGACCCCGGCTGCGCGGGGCACCGGAATCGCTGCTGGCGGCGCCGGAAGCGCGGCGCTGATATTCTCAGTTGTTGGCGCGATCGTGACGGCGATTTTCTACGTGATTGCCCTCGCCGTCTCGCAGGGGGCCACAGCGTACGCCGTTTCCGCCGTCCATCTCGAAGTCCCGACGACGATTCGGGAATGTTACGGCCGCATCAAGGGCCGGTACGGCAGGATGGTGAACGTCATTGTCACCATTTACATTCGAGTCTTCGGCGTGATGCTTCTCGCCTACCTGCTGATCATCCTCGCGGTTTTCGTACCCAGCACATTCGGCGCAAAGGGAATTGTGCTGTCCGTCGCTATTGGTATCCTGGCCCTCGTAGGGTTCTTCGTTGGGCTTATCTTTGCTGTCCGCCTTTTCGCGCGATATTCGCTGGCAGTCCCTGCCTGCGTCGTCGAAGACATAAAGACCCGGCCCGCCATCAAGCGCAGCGTGTTCCTTTCCACGGGAAGCATCGGCAAGATCCTGGCAATTTACATTCTCGTCGTCGTCATCAACATGGTGGCTGCATTCGGAGTAGCGATCCCCATCCAGATGCTTATGTTCGTTTCCAAGACGACGCTGTGGGCGACCATGATCACCATCTTCCAGGCAGTCGGATCCTTCGGGGTCTACTCTGTCGTGGGTCCCCTCGCAACCATCGCCTTATCGCTCGTGTACTTCGACGAGCGGGTCCGCAAGGAGGCCTTCGACATCCAGTACATGATGCAATTCCTGCCGCAGGCACCGCCCGTCGAAGTGCCTGCTGGGAGCACCCTGACCGCGCAATTCGCGACCGCCCCCGCCGGCGCCGCTGCTGAGCCTATGCTTGGCACCGAGCAGCGTCAGCCCGAATCCTCCGCATCACCTGAGCAGGGACCCTCGAACGCAGAAGGAGCTGGAACGGCCAATTCCTGATGCGCAAGATCGTCCATTTCATTCTGCTGTTCGGCGCCCTCTCCGGCCTCGTCTTTGCCAACGAACCGGCGAAAGCCCCGCCTCGGCCGATGGCGCGTCAGTTGACCTTTGCGGAGTTCGACCAGGAGATACAGCGCCTCGGCTCCGCTGTCGCGAATCTCAAGTCCGATTCCAAAGGTATTGTTCCCTTACACGACTCCATTCCCGACAAGTACATCGTTATAGGCAACAACACGTCGTTCACCATCAACAACACCGTCCTGAAAAAGGCGATTGGCGAATACCAAATCGCTTACCCGAAACGGAAAGCTGACCTGCTGAACGCAATGCAATCGGCCATCGCGCAAATGCGAGAAGGTCTCGTCGTCTACTCGCAACCTTCAGACCACGCACTTGAACGTAAGAGGCTCGCGGAGGTTCTGGCGCGGCGCGAGTTCCGGCGCGTCTCCGGCCCGACCAAATTGCAGCAGATCTGGGCGAAAGTGGAGCTATGGATTGAACGTCTGCTGATGAAGATCTTCGGCAAGATCCCAAGCCCGGCTCACGGCAGCGACATCGTGACGTGGATCCTGATCTGCATTGCCACGGTGCTGCTGGCTGTATGGCTGATGCGGATCGGCCGCAACCTCGAGCGCGAGCAGGTAACCGAGCGCGTCCTCTTTGCGCCATCCGAAAAACATTGGAGCGCCTGGCTCGCCGACGCGAAGGCGGCTGCGGCAGGTGGGAACTGGCGCGACGCTATTCACCTCGCCTACTGGGCTGGGATCTCCAAGCTCGAAGATTCAGGTGCCTGGATACCGGACCGCGCCCGAACTCCACGCGAGTACCTGAAGATCATGACCGCCCGCGACCCGAATCGTCCTGCACTGTCCGCACTCACACGTAAATTTGAGGTGGTCTGGTACGGCAATAAACCCGCTGCAGCCGACGACTATCACGAAACATTGCAGCAACTCGAGGCGATCGGATGCCGCTGACCCTTCGACCCGAGGAGAAAAAAGCCGCAATCGCTTTTGCGGTGATCATAGGTGTCATCATTGCCCTTGTCCTGGTGACCTCGCCGAATGCGGACAAGGACCCGGTCTTCCCCTCCTCCACATCAGCGCATTCGCACGGTGCCAAGGCTACCTACTTGATGTTGCAGGAAAGCGGATACGCCATCGAGCGCTGGTACGAGCCGCCCGATCAACTTCCCGCCAAACCCAAGGGCACTCTGCTCATCCTCGCGCAGCCAACGTTGTATCCCGACAGGGCGGAGAAACAGGCGATCGACAGATACGTTCGCCTCGGTGGACGAGTCCTGGCCGTTGGTTGGCTCGCAGGAAGCCTGCTTCCGATTAACGACGCCGAGATGCTGACAGTAGCGCATGTCGAGCAGTCCGACATTGAACCGTCGCTGCCCAGCCGTATCACTCGTGGAGGTCCTTTCAAGAGCAGTTGGGAATCGAAGTGGAATGTCACCTCGCCTGACCAGATGGTTCACTACGCGACCGCCGACGGTCCGGTCGTAATTTCCTACCATCTTGGCGCGGGCGAAGTCGTATGGTGGGCCAGTTCAGTGCCGCTTACCAACGCCGGCATCAACGAAACCGGCAATCTCGACCTTCTCCTGAACAGCATTGGTGACCGCAACACGCGCATCTACTGGGACGAGTACTTCCATTCTTCGCGGCAGTCTCTATGGTCGCGGGTCGCCGACACGCCGCTGAAATGGTTATTCGCGCAGTTGGCGCTGGTCCTGGGCGCCGCGTTGATCACCTATTCCCGCCGCAGCGGCCCAATGCGGCCCCTGCAGGAGCCATCGCGACTGTCCTCGCTGGAGTTCATCGAGACTCTCGGCGGTTTGTACAAGCGCTCGCGCGCGCCGAGGTTGGCAGTGCAGGTAGCATGGGACCGTTTCCGCCAGGTCATGATGCACAAGCTCGGCTTCCGACGCGACTCGTCTGCCGACATGATTACGAGCCTGTGCCGCGAACGGTTGAAATTCAGCGATACTGGTTTCACCGAAACAATGCAGCAATGCGAGTCCGCCGGTTACGACCAGGACATGACGGACAAGAAGGCATTGCATTTGATACAGAAGCTTACCGAGTATCAGACTGAACTACTTAAAATCGCGGGATCGAAAACGGAGAGACGCTGAATGGAACAGAGTCAAGGAGAAGCAACAGCGTACACAAAAGCTCTGCCGAAAGTAGTAGAGCAGGTGCGCAAAGAAGTCGGCAAAGGCGTTGTCGGACAGCAGGACTTCGTGGACAAGGTTCTCCTTGCCATCCTCTGCCGCGGACACGCGCTCATCGAGGGCGTACCCGGAGTCGCAAAGACCCTCGTCGTCAAACTGCTGGCGCGAATGCTGCAGGTCGATTTTCAGCGCGTGCAATGTACGTCAGACTTGATGCCCGCCGATGTTATCGGCGGCAATGTCTTCAATGCCGCGAATGCGACATTTTCGTTGCGCAAGGGCCCGATCTTCACCGACCTGCTGCTCGTAGACGAAATCAACCGCATGCCTCCGCGCACGCAGGCGGCCCTGCTCGAGTCAATGGAAGAGTTGCAGGTCACGATCGACGGCGCCCGCTACGCGTTGACGGAATTCTTCACCGTCCTGGCCACACAGAACCCGGTCGAGTTCGAAGGCACCTACCCGCTCCCTGAGGCCCAGTTGGACCGCTTCCTCCTGAAAATCAAGGTCGACTATCCTGGCGCCGAAGACGAGGTCGCCATCCTCGAACATCATCAGAACGGATTCGACGCCCGAGACCTCCAGCAACTCTCGCTGGAGATGCTCGATACCGACCTGCTGCGCCGGGCGCGCCAGGAAGTACGCAACGTTCGCGTGGAACCGGCTCTGTTCAAGTATGTCAGCGACGTCATCCGCCGCACTCGCGAGTGGCCGACGGTCTCGCTTGGTGCCAGTCCTCGCGCCGGCGTCAGCCTTCTCGTGGTCTCGAAGGCCCTGGCCGGCATGGAGGGCCGCGACTACATGATTCCGGATGACGTGAAGGAAGCGGCGCTGCCATGCCTCCGCCACCGCATTCTCTTGAAACCCGAAGCGGAACTGGAGGGCATCGGCGCCGATAACGTTATCTCCGACGTGCTCGCTGCGGTCGAGGTCCCGAAATGACGCATCACCTTCTTCCCGATCCGATCAGCGCCTCCTCACGTACCGGGCGCAAGCTTGCCTTCGGATTTGGAAACAGGTTCCTGCTGCTTTTTCTCCTCGGCTTTGCGTGGATCGTGCCCGCCTTCTGGAATCGCCACTTTCTCTATGGAATGTGGGCGTGGGATTTCGTGCTGATCGCTGCCTGGCTGGTAGATTTTTCACGCCTGCCGCGTCCAACCGATCTTCATGTCGAGCGTTCGTGGGTCGGAGTGCCCGCGATCGAATGCACATCCGAAGTGTCGATCTCAGTCTCCAATCAGTCCCGCGGCACGATTCACTGCGAGATTGAAGACGATCTTCCGCCGGCATTTCGAGTTCCAGTGCCGGGAATGAAACTGACCGTCGCTCCGCGCCGCCGCGCCACCGCGACTTACACCGCCACCGCAATGCAACGCGGCGATTTCAAAACCGGCTCCACCTACTTACGCGCGCAAACCGGCCTGCACTTTGCCGAGCGCTGGTATGTCGCCGATCTCGTCCAGGAACTGCGAATCTACCCCAACATCGAGGCCGCGAAGAAGAACACGATCTTCCTCTCGCGAAGCCGCCAGATCGAACTGGAGAAGAGGAGGTTGAAGCAGCGTGGCCTGGGTCGCGAATTCGAGAGCCTCCGCGACTACCAGGACGGCGATGAATTTCGCGATATCTCCTGGACCGCATCCGCCCGCCGGGGAAAGCTCATCACCCGCGTCTACAACGTCGAGCGCAGCCAACCCGTGTGGATCGTCATGGATACCGGCCGCCTCATGCGCGCCCAGGTCGGCGACCTCAATAAACTCGACTTCGCCGCCGAAGCCGCACTGAACCTCGCCCAACTCGCGCTTTATTCAGGCGACCGCGTCGGTCTCCTCGGTTATGGCCGCCAGATCAAGCATCGCGTGCCACTGGGACGTGGCCTGCCTCACTTGCGCGCCATCGTCGAAGAACTCGCAGTCGCCAAGGCAGAAGTTCCCGAAGCCGATCACCTCCGCGCCGCCGGAATGCTCTTATCCATGCAGAAGCGCCGCAGCCTGGTCGTCTGGATCACGGATCTCGCCGAAACCGCCATGACGCCGGAGGTCATCGAGGGCGCGTCACTGATGCTGAAGCGCAACCTCGTGCTCTTCATGGTGATCGGCGACCCCGCGCTTGCCAAAAAAGGTGCCGCACGACCCAAGGACTCCGAGCAGATGTACGAAATGGTAGCGGCGCAGGAGATGCTTCAGAGAAGGGAACTGCTGATTTCCCGCCTGCGCGACCAGGGTGCCCTCGCCATGGAAGTTACTCCGGGCCAGCTTTCCGTGGCGCTGATGAACCAGTACCTCATGATCAAGGAGCGCAGCCTGATCTAGTTTTCGGGCTGCTTCGGCTTCGGCGGCAGCGAAAGATATGCCAGCAAAGCCGCAAACATCAGTGCCGAGACCGCGAACTTCATCGCTACAGGCGCATTCGATGGCGAGAAGAATCCTTCCAGCAAGCCTGCGACGAACAGCATAGGAATGGTTCCCAGCACCAACCGCACCGCTTCTCCCCCGGCCACGACCAGCGAATCTCGCCGCGAAAGATTGTTCGGGAACAGTAGTCCTTCCGCGATTCGAAATGCCGCTCCCCCGGCGATGAAGATAGCCGGTAGCTCTAAAGCTCCGTGCGGCGCGACGAAGCTCCACAACTTCAGGCTCATCCCGCCCATCCAGCACGCCGCCCCAATCACGCCCATCAGCAGGCCATTAAATATGATCAGGTACGCGGTAACCACTCCGCCCGTGATTCCGGACGCGAAGGTAGCGAACGCGACGCTCAAATTATTGGTCATGATGGCGCTCGATGCGATGGGCTTCATTGCGACCACAGACTGGGTCCACATCTCGCGCCGCTCGATCGTCTGGACCATTCGCGGCCCAAGCATCTGGCGCATGAAATCCGGATGCGTGACTGTGAGGATTGCGCCAATCAGGGCGCTTCCCAGGAAAAGGGCGAACGCCGCCACCGTGTATGTCGACATCCGGCGAAACACCTGCGGGTACGTGTACCGATAGAAGTGGTAGATCTCGATAGCACTCGATTTTCGGCCCGTGTAAATGATATTGTGAGCCCGCGCAAGCAACTGGTTTACGTACCGGGCGAAGTTCTGGCTGTACGGGTCTTCGCGAAGGGCAGAGAGATCCGCCGCCGTTTGGCGATATAGGAGCGCAAGCTCCTGGAGTTCTGAGCGGTTCAGCCCCGCGACGCCGTTCTTTCTGCTGTCGTCGAGCAGTTCTTCGAGCCGGCTCCAGTACGGTTTGCGTTTTTCCAGCCAGTGCGTGGAGATCATTTTGGACCCGATTGAGAAGCTTACTATTGATACCCCAGAACAGGTGGATTTGGAATACCCACTCGCAGGCCTTGGCAGCCGTTTCCTGGGCGTGCTCTACGATTCCCTGGTTCAACTCATAATTTTTCTGGTGCTGTCGCTGATCTCCGCGTTCGCGCTGCCCGGCGGTCTCTGGAATGCCCCATCGAAATGGCTTGCGGCGATATTGATCCTGGTTGCCTTCTGCATCTACTGGGGCTACTTCGCGGCCTTTGAAGCCCTCTGGAACGGCCAAACCCTCGGCAAGCGCCAGGCCGGAATCCGCGTCATCAAAGACAGTGGCCGTCCCATTACGCCGTTCGAGGCGATCGCCCGAAACCTTGTTCGCGCCGTAGACGTCATACCTGGCTTCTACGCAGTCGGTGCAATCACCATGGCCTTGAACAAGCGCAACCGCCGTCTCGGCGACTTCGTCGCGGGAACAGTCGTTGTCCACGACCGCAAGGCCGATGAAAACCAGGTCATCTGGAGCGTTCCAAAGGATTACGGGTCCACCTGGGACATCTCGACCATAACCGATAGCGATCTCCAGGTGATCGAAGCTTTCCTGGAAAGACGCCTCGATATCCCGCTCGATGTTCGTCACGCGACAGCACAGCGTCTCGCCGATGTTTATGCCGGGCGCCTGAAACTCGCGCCGGAAGCCAGGGGCAACAACGAAGATCTTCTCGAGGCCATCGCAATCCAGTTCCGCAATTCGCGACGCTTCCGCCAACTGAAGTAGCAGTTGCGCGCCCACGCGGCGAAGAAAGCCATTCGCTATCAGTACGAGAGTCGCAACGAGAATTGGAACGAACGCGCCGGCAACTGGTTCGTTATGCCCGATAGCGGCTGGCCAAATCCGTTGCCTGGCGTCGGCCCATTCCCATAGGTTCCGCTATAGCCGACGAAGTTTGCGTGATTGAAGATGTTGAGGGACTCCGCTCGCGCGCGCACGTGCAACGATTCCGTCACTCGGAAATCTTTTTCAACGAATGGGGAGAAGTCGTAGATCGGCCGTCCGCGCCCGGTATTGCGCCCTACAACTACGCCGTTGATCACCGGTCGGTCCGTCGTCGCGCCCGGATCTCCGCTGTTAGTTGTGCCCGTGACGATGTTGAACGGCAGTGCCGAAGCCGCCGTGGCGATTCCGCCAAAACTGACACCCCACGGCGCGTTATAGATTCCGCTCAGAACGAACCGGTGCCGCTGATCGAAGATCGCATTGCCTTTTTCCCTCTGTCCCGTGAAATTTGGATCGTTGGGGTTCTGGTTAGGAATGTCGGGATCGACGTTATTGATCGCGTGGGAGTAGACGTAGCTGGCCAGCATCGTAAAGCGCTTCGCAAAATGATGGCTGAGGTTCACGTTCAGCGCGTTATACGTCCCGAATCCGTTATTGACATCGCTCAGAATGACGCCGTAAGCCGGCTGCGGCGGATTCGGCGCCGTCGGATCGCACGTCCGCCCGGCATCTGCGTAGAACGCCACCCACAGCGGCCGCGTGCAATTCGCCGCCTGCGCGCTTCGGACCTGGCCTGGTTCCGTGCGCACGAACGGTGTCGGCGCATCAAGGTCGAGTGGACGCACTATATGGAGCGAGTGCGAACCAACGTAATCGACACTGAGCACCCAATCCGGCGCCAACTGCCGCTCGATTCCAAAGCTCCACTGCTCCGAATATGGACTCAGCAGCGCCTCCGGATAGCCCTTCAGGAGCGAGGTATCGAAGAACTGATTGTAGTAAGCGCTGCGTCCCGGGCGAATATATAAGCTGCGCACGGGCTGAATCGCGCCCGACGGGAATTGTGGCAGCGGAGCGTCGGCAATACTGGTTGGGAATCCTATCTGTCCCGGTTGCGCCGTGTAGTTGAAGACGCCGGTCGGGCCGGAGAGCGTGTAATTCGCCGCGGAATTGTCCACTACCTGGGCATAGTAGATCCCGAACCCGCCGCGAATCACGGTCTTGCCGCCGTCGAACGGATCGTAGGAGAAGCCGACGCGCGGCGCGATATTCTTAGTCGAATCCGTGAAGGTCTGCCGCTCGTATCTCAGCCCAAGATTGATCGTGAGGTTGGTCTTCACCCGCACGTCATCCTGCACGAATAGCGCCCACAGCGTATCGCCGACCGTGTAATTGGCGTTTCCGTAGCTCTGCGTATAGCTTCGGACATTCGTAATGTCGTTGAGATATGCCGCGCTCTCGCAGACCGTCAATGGCTGAGTGCACGTGTTGTACTGAAATTGCCCGAGGAAGATGGGCCCGCCATACTCTTTGCTGTCGCCGCCGTTGTGCGCGTGAATCACCTCCACGCCGAACTTCAACTGGTGCCGTCGCCACGAACTCGAAACCGTGTCGGTGAACTCGTATTGCCGGTTCAACAGCAGCGCCGATTGCGACGTGCCCGTCGTGAAAGTCCCACCCGTCGAGACCGGTACCACGAACTGCGTTCCATAAACCAGCGGATCGAACTGCGTAATCGGCGAAGCCAACTGAAACTGCGCGCGCGCGGAATTCAGCAGCGACGAGGTCAACTCTGCTGTTTCGCCCGCTTCCACTGAATACGTTCTCCGCCGGAAGATGCGATCTACCGTCGGCAGGTTATTACCGCCCACCGCTCCGTTCGGATTCGTATCGTGAAAGCTGTCGGTGTTGGCCCGCAGGAACAACTGGTTTCTCTCGTCTAATTGATGGTCGAGCCTCAGAAATGTCATCCACCCTGCGTAGTGTCCTGCGAATACTTGAGGTGCGATCGGCGAAGTCACCGGTGATCCACGGTTCTGACGGCTGTATTCGCCGGCCAGGAAAAAATGAGTGCGCCCCTCGCTTCCGGGTATCGGTCCCGAGAGAGAACCCGACAGCAGTCCAAGAGAATCGGTGACGACCTGGTTGCCATTCGTGGCACTCGCGGCGGTAAACCCCGACAACTTCGCCGACGTACCGTTCGGCCGCCATGCCGTAAGCAGATCGCCGTGAAACTGATTTCCTCCCTGCCTGGTCGTGATATTCACGACTCCGCCCATCGTGGCGCCATACTCTGCGGAAAAAGCATTCTCGAGGACGGTCATTTCCTGCACCGCAACCTGCGGAATGTTTGTAAACGTTGTCTGGCGCCCCCACATGTCATTGCCGGTCGCGCCGTCCACCACCCAGGCCGTCTGCCGCCGCCCCGAACCGTTCGTCGTGAACAGGTTCTGGTTCATGAACGCGTCGCCCTGGTTGAGAGCCGGTCGGTTAGCCGCATTCAGCAGCGGCAGATACGTTATCCGGTTGTTCAGCAGCGGCATCTGCTCGATCTGCTTCAACTCAATAAGATCTCCCAATTGGGGCTCATCGGTTCGAATCTGTCCCACTGTTCCCGTTACGACGAGGTGTGTTTTTGCGGCGTTCACATTCAACTGCAACTCGAGTTCTGCGGTTCTTCCCCCCGCGAGCTTCAGTTGCTGGGTCGTTTCCGCGAAACCCTCCTTCTGCGTTGTCAGGGTATACGTTCCCACCGGCAGTCCGGAAAAAGTGAAAAATCCTGACGCATTACTTGTGGCGTTGCGCCCAGCCGCAGTCGCGTTGTTGGTGAGTGTGATCGTAACGCCAGGAATCCGCGCTCCCGCTGGATCCAACACTCGTCCGCGCACAGTAACCGTATCGGGAGTCTGGGCGAAGAAAGTTACTGTCAGGCTAGCGATCAAAACCAATAGGGCAAGCGGGGCACAATCACGACGCATTATTCTTGAAGCCTCGGTCAGCGTAGTTGCAGGCAGCTATCTTAGCATTCGCTCACATGTGCCCCCGCGGAGCACGTCCTGTACCACTTCTCTGAACCTTCGTCCGCGAAAAGCGACAGATATGCGTCCGAAAAGGTACACTGTTGCGCGCTATGACTCTGCGTATCCTTCGCCACAAATGTCTGCTTACCACCATACTTTCTTTAACCGCGACTGCAACACTGCTCGCCCAAAACGTAAAGAACCCGCCACCACCGCAGCCCGTTCCACTTCCGCCACCCGTTGTCGCGCCGGTCGATAAGGCTTACGTCGGTCCGATACAAGCAGAAATCGATATCTCGAACGTCGTCGATCGCGTCGCTCACGTTCGCGAGCAGATCCCCGTTGAGCCCAACGCGAAGGAACTCGTATTGCTGTATCCACAGTGGATACCCGGAAACCACTCGCCGACCGGCCCCATCTCGCGCCTCGCTGGAATCGTGACGAGTGTTGACGGGAGGCGCGTGCAATGGGTTCGCGACCAGGTCAACGTGTACGCCTTCCACGTGCCGCTCGGTGTGGGTGCGAAAACCGTGCAACTGGAGTTCGACTACCTGTCGCCCATCAAACCCGCCGAGGGCCGTATCGAGCGCTCGGACGCCATCGCCGACCTGGAGTGGAACGAAGTCGTAATGTATCCGGCTGGATTCTTCTCCCGCGACATCCCGCTCGATGTCACCCTGAAACTGCCGCAGGGCTGGAAATACGCCACCGCCCTGGAGACCGCATCCGAAGAAGGTTCGACGGTAAAGTTCAGGCAGACCACCTTAAACACTCTTCTTGATTCGCCGCTCTATGCCGGTATTCACTATAAGCGCGTCGATATCTCACCCTCGCCGACCAACAAGGTCTATCTGAACGTGTTCGGTGACACGGAGAAAGATATCGAAATTTCTCCCGACGCTCTCCAGAAACACAAGAATCTTGCCATGGAAGCCGACAAGCTTTACCAGTCGCACCACTACAACCATTACGATTTCCTGCTCCTCCTCAGCAGCACTGTCGGCGGAATCGGGCTCGAACATCACCAGTCGAGCGAGGACGGCTCGCGTCCTAACTACTTCACCGAATGGGACCGCGGCGGCCTGCGCAGCGATCTCCTCGCCCACGAATACACGCATTCCTGGAACGGCAAATTCCGCCGTCCCGCCGATCTGTGGACGGCGAACTTCAACCTCCCCATGCGCGATGACCTGCTCTGGGTCTACGAAGGCATGACACAATACTGGGGAAGCGTGCTTTCCGCGCGTGCCGGGTTCCGCACGCCGGAGCAGGCGCGGTTCGTTTTCGCCCGCGTTGCCGCCGGCTTTGAGGTCAGCCCCGGTCGCGACTGGCGCCCGCTCGTCGACACCACCAACCAGCCAACGGTCTCGCAGCGCCGCCCCGTCAGTTGGGTGAGCTGGCAGCTTCCTGAGGACTATTACACCGAGGGCGAACTTATCTGGCTCGACGCTGACACCAAAATTCGCGAACTCACCAACGACCAGAAATCGCTCGACGATTTTGTTTCCGAATTCCTTGGCGTCTACAACGGCAGTTTCGTCACCAATACCTATAACCTTCAGGACATCGTTAACATCCTCAACAAAATTGCCCCGTATGACTGGATGAAGTTCTTCCAGGAACGGGTTTACGATCTCCATCCGACCGTTCCCGAGGATGGAATCACCCGCGGTGGCTACAAGCTGGTCTACACCGACAACATGCCGTCATGGCTGGAGAAAGCTGAAGCCGCCTTTGGCGGGCAGGATTTCTCCACTTCGCTCGGGTTCTCCGTCGGCGGAGGACGCCGCGGCGCGGCCCCACCCAGTCCCGGTGGGCCTCAGTCCAGCACCATCGGCAATGTCTGGTGGAACAGCCCGGCGTTTAAAGCAGGAGTCACGCCGGACATGCAGATCATCTCGGTGAACGGAAAGGTCTACTCGGCGAAAGTTCTCCGCGAGGCGATCCTGCAAGCCGAACAGACGAAGCAGCCGATCGAATTGCAGTTCCGCCGCGGAGAAGAGTTCAAGACCGTCTCAATCCCGTATTTCGGCGGCCTGCGAATTCCTTCGCTGGAGCGGGTCGAGGGCACGCCTGACCGTCTCGACGAAATCCTCGCACCGAGCAAGCGCTCGCTGCCGGCCTTCTAATGGAAACCTGACCTGCGTTAGCTCGCCAGTCGCCCGGCTGGCGAGCGCCGCGGCTTGATTGCTTGCCACTCGAGGAACACGCTGGGCAGGAATGCCGCCAATGCGATCGATGTCCAGACCACAATCTCAATTCCCACGAATCCCGTCCGTAGGATTGCTGGTATCGGAATGATCAAGCGCGCCACCGTGAATACCATGGCGAACGGGTATCCGCGGATCATCCACTTCCGGTGCTGCTGAACGTTGCCGGTCTTGATGCAGTACACAGCGATACCCGTGCAGAGCATCCAGCCAAACGACTGCACAGCCGACGCCGCCACCAGCGAAGGCGTAGCCACTTTCATCGCCAGCGGAATCGCGACCGGTGCACCAATCGCGACGCAAGTTACGTAGACGTATCCCATGACGCGATGGAGCCTGAGGTAACGCGCACGTAGCCGGTTGGAGAATTGAAATGCGCCCATGATCATCGCCATGCCGGCGAAAATCGCGTGCGGCACCAGGTAAAACTCTCCCGGTGCGAAATGCCGCGCGATAGGCGAGTCGGGCTGGAAGATTTGCGCGTTCTTCATATATGTGACGAACGCAGTGAGAGCGAAGAAAATCGCAAAGAAAATCAGCTTCTTTTGCGATCGTGAGCGCGGTCGCAAAGCCTGGGCCGGGGCAACACTGGACATACTGGCAACACCCCACAATTTGGTGAAGCATATCTCATGAGATTTCGCCTTGACAATGAAAAAGTCCGCACTGGATAGTGCGGACCCTCGCGAAACCCCCTAGGATTCAAGTCACTTGGTTGCGCTGAACGTCGTCCACGGATACGCGTCCATGTCGTGCAGCAGCGGCTTCTGCCAGTCGTATTCCGGATGCGCTTGCAGGTGCTCGGCGGCCTTGAAATCCTTTCCGCAGGCGTGACCGGCAGCCGCCGTGAAACTCATCCTGGAAATCATGCTCGCATCGGCAGCTTTGTTCTGAACCGCCCCGGCAATTCCGTACGGCCCCATCCAGCCCGGGGACCCTCTTGGCGAGAGATCGATGTGCCCATCGAGCGTGCGCTCGTCCGGATCTTCCTTCTTTTCGAAGGTGTCGTAGTGGTCGGCGAGGAAGCGCTGTGCCGCAGAGACGTCGATCTTTCCCTTGTTCTGCGCCATCAACTCGTCCCAACGGACATGTCGCGCATTCGAACTAACGCTCATGTCTTTGGGGTTAAACGTCGTTTCCTCGCGAATGAGTTTTTCATTAATAGGGAAATTCGATCCCACGAAATACCCGTCGCTCGTCCTCTCCACGGTGACGTTCTTTAATCCAAGTTCCAGGCGCCCGACCTCGTTCTTGTTCGTATCCGCGACCAGCCATGTATTGGCATAGCCGCCGTTGTTGCCATCCTTCATGATCCGGGCAAAATCGTCGATCGACTTCGAATATTGCGCCGCCTTCCTCGCCCGCACGAACTCCGGTATGCCCGCCGGATCGTAACCGTGGAAATCGCTGATTGTCGTTTCCGTGATCGCAATTCCGGCCGAGTTGATTACGAAATCGTCGGCGCTATGAATGAGTCCCGGCACACCATCCATCAGCATGCGATAACCCTTCGCGGGAACGATGTCGTAAATAATGGTCCAGCGCTCTCCTTCCAGGTAGGTGCTCCAGTTGTTATGCGCGATCACCGGCTTGCCGTCTTTCGTGTAACTGCCCGTCGCAACAAATGCGCTGCAATGCTCGGGAACCGTCATTCGCGCCGATTCCTTGATGCCGTGCTGCTTGTCATACTGCTCGACGTAGTATTCCCACTCCGTCTGCGCATTCAGCCCGATGACGTCCCACACATCGATCTTCACTCCGTGCGCTGTAGCCCCGTCCGCAATTCCCTGGAGTTCCTCGCGATACTCCTGCTCGATGTGCGGCCACATCATGTTCTTTGCCGCATCGCGGTAAAAGCTCCAGTCTTTCTTCTGGTCGTGCTTGGTTTCCAGTTGCACGACCTTCAGCGCGTCAGCAATTTCCGGCGCCAGTAAATAGCCGTTTTGAAAGCCGATCTGGTGCGGGGTTCCCTGCAGGTGCACAAACGTCCATCCGTTCTTTTCCGGACGGCGGAACGCCCCCTTCAATTCGGGTGGTGTGGCCGCGTGGGAATAGGTGGAGGAGAGGGTTAATACGGTTGCTGCCAGAACAAGTCCTGCCAAGGCAAGGGATCGACGCATTGCAACTCCCGTGAAGTGAGGTCAGGGGATTGTAACAAAGTTCAAGCCGCGGTCCCGCCATCCCGCACCTTGATGCCATGCGAATATCTCACTGGATCGCACCAAGGCTTGTGACCGCTATCACCGTAGTCAGGGAGCACCAGAGGGACAATCCTCCTACGGAGTGTCCTATGCCGGTATTAGTCCTCGGAGTCTTCTCTTTCCTGCTGTTTATTGCCATCGGAGTGCTCGGCATCAGCGCCGTGATGTCGGAGCGCAACAACGACTCCCACCAGGAGCCGCAAAGGAAGGCTTAACCCGCTGCTTGAGTGGGGAAGAGCAGGGTATGTCTCCGGAAAGCTCGTGAACGCCGTCTCGCCTCGACCTGATGGCGCAAAGCCCCTCGCTGCACGAAGCTCATTAGTTCACGTAGAGATTTACTGGAACTTGTCCGCGAATTGCTTTGAGTTCCCGCTTTCCCAATTAGAACTGTTCTCTCAACTTTCCGAAGCTTTCCAACTCAAGAAGTTTCCCGGTCCCGATCCCTCTCTCGATCTCCTCGTGTTCCAGCACCCAGGTCTGTGCATGGGGGATGAATATGGCATTGAGCCCTGCGGCGAGAGCTGGATTGATGTCGGACCGCGGGCTGTTCCCGATCATCCACGTGGACTGACGCGCCAGCGCATATTTCTCCACGAGGCCCTCATAGACCTCGGCGTCTTTCTCCGGCACCACCTCCACCGCCGCAAAGAACTGTTTCAGCCCCGAACGCTCCACCTTGCCCGTCTGCTCAGTGAAGTTCCCTTTGGTCACGAGAATCAGATGATGCCGCGGGTGCAAATATCCGAGCGTCTCCTGGACACCCCGAATAACTTCCACCGGATGCTCCGCGATTGTTCGTGCAAATCCATGAATGGTCTCCCGAAGTGCGGGTGTTAGCGGCTCAACCGACACTCGCTCGAATGTTCGAACCAGCGCCTCCACAAAACTGTTAAGCCCATAACCATGCGAAACAATGCAGTCTCGCTCCACCTCGTTCAAGACCCCGCGTACTTCCGCCGCCGAAAGCTCCTTGTGCTCCAGGAACGAAATGAAGTTCGCAATCGCCCGCTCAAAGTAGACATTATTCTCCCAGAGCGTGTCATCGGCATCGATGAGCAGCGTCTGTGCACCATTACGAGTTGGCTCAAGCACGGACATAACGAACAATCATCATAAATGTACCTGGGCCCCGGTAGCGAATCCCGACCTCCGGGTTGTTCTTTTTGCTACTCATTACTCGGCGGTCGCAACTTCTCGTTGTAGAATTTCGAGTTCAGGGGAGCGAACGATGATCGATGAACGACGCAGGTTCGAGAGAGTAAGTCTGCCCGAGTCCGCCAAAGTCTACCTGGCCGATACCCAGAAGCGCCGTTTGGGTCCCGTGCTGATGATCGGGCGCGGCGGTCTGCTCTTTAAGTCCGACGTATCCTTCCAACCCGGCTCACACGTCGACCTCCTTCTGGTCGACGACACCGAGGGTATTCGCCGAGAACTGAACGGCACCGTCCGCTACAGCCGCGAAGACGGCGTCGGCATCGAATTTGACACCCTCGACCCCGACGCCGCCGTCGAAGTCGGCGTCATCATCGGCAAATATTACTCCGCAGAAGCCAATTGATTTGAAGTTTGCATCGAGGCTTTTGCGGATGTCGAATTGCGAATAGCGGCGGTCCTGCTATCCTTCTCCAATTCGGTCCGTCTACGACATCACCCGGAGGTTTAATGCGAAATCTCACCGTTCTAGCCCTGGCAGCGCTCTTCGCCTGTTCCTTGCTCGCCCAGCAGTCCGAGTCCAAGCCGGCATCCAACAATACCAACCCAGTGATGACCGATGTGATGCCCCAAGTTCCTGAGGCAAAGTCCACGGACGTCGATAGCATCGACTCCATCCTCAATGCTCTCTATGACGTCATCTCCGGACCGGCGGGACCGCGCGACTGGGGTCGTTTCAACTCGCTCTTCATTCCCGAAGCGCACCTTATATTCACTGGTAAAAAGCCTGATGGCACTCCCGTCCACATGGCCCTCACCCCCAAGCAGTACCAGGATCGAAGTGGCGCGTTCTTTCTGAAAGAGGGTTTCTTCGAGAACACCATCGCTAACAAGATCGACCGCTTTGGCCAGGTCGCGCAGGTCTTCAGTACCTACGAATCCCGCCACGAGAAAGGCGCCAAGCCCTTCGCCCGCGGAATCAATTCCATTCAATTAATGAATGATGGGAAACGCTGGTGGGTAGTGAGCATCTTGTGGGATTCAGAGCGGCCGGATAATCCGATACCGAAGAAGTACCTGAAGTAGAAGGCCGAGGGTTTACCGAATTGACGATTGACGATTTTCTCATTGACGAAGAGGGACCTTATGTTCGGTCGGCTTTTCAATCGTCAACGTCAACGTGACAATCGTCAGTCGTCAATTCCTTCATTTTGCCGCCGCCATGTCCGGCACATCGACCCAGTCCACCTTCGGCCGATGCGGAATCACTCCGGCGTTATATCCCATCTCCAGCAGTCGTGATACCGCTTCGCGCCCATCTGGCCCGTAATCGAGCGTCCGCTCGTTCACGTACATCCCAACGAACTTATCCGCCTGCTGCACTTCCAGGTCGCGCGCAAACTGCATAGCGTATTGCAGTGCCTGCTCGCGATGATCGAGCGCGTACTGGATGCTCTCCTTCAGCGCGCGGCACACCGTCACCATCAGGTCGGTGCCAAGGTCACGCTTGATGGCATTTCCGCCGAGAGGCAGCGGCAGCCCAGTCATGTCACTCCACCATTTGCCCATATCGACGACCTTGTGCAGTCCGCTCTTCGCGTAAGTGAGCTGGCCTTCATGGATGATCAGTCCGGCTTCGTACTTGCCCGCCAGGACCTGTGGGATGATCTGGTCGAACGGCACAACTTCGGTTTCGATCGTTGGCGCAAACAGCTTCAGTGAAAGGAACGCTGTCGTCATTGTCCCCGGCACCGCAATTTTCAGCTTCTTGACGTCGCTCACACTGTAAGGCCGAGGCGAAACGATCATCGGCCCATAGCCCTCGCCGACGCTGCCGCCGCTCGGCATCAGCGCGTACTTGTCCTGGAGGTACGGATACGCATGAAATGAGATCGCCGTCACATCGTAGACGCCTTCCAGCGCACGCCGGTTCAGCGTCTCGATATCGCACAACTCGTGCGTAAACTTCAGGCCCGGCACTCGAACCTTGTTCGTTGCCATCCCATAAAACATGAACGCATCGTCGGAATCGGGACTATGCGCGATCTTGATCTCGCGAGGCTCAGCGTTGCTCATGAATGCAGTGAAACTCCTTGCTGAAGAAAAACAAACCGGTTGTCCCATTCAAGCCTTCTTTTGACTGAATAGGGCTTTCGCTGTGAAACCGAACCTACGAAATCCTGAGCTTCGTCGCCAGCCCCGCCGCTCCCATTACCTTCATGCCTTCAAAGAAGACGAAGGGATAGAGCCCGAACGCAGCTGCCTTCGCGAACGGAACATGTGCGAGGACCATCAGCCAACTTACTCCGCAGACGAACAGTGCGATCTCCGCAATCGTCGTCATTAGCAGCTTCCGCCCAAATCCACCGCGTTCCGTTCCCATTCCAGAGATATACGCCACGAGCGGATATGCCAACAGGTAGCCGCCCGTCGGTCCAAACAGGTGCAGAAATCCACCCGGCCCGAACGGCGACAGCACCGGCAGTCCGGAAGCACCCATCATGAGGTAAGCCACGCAGGCGGCAAATCCCCGACGGCTGCCCAATACCAACCCGACGGCGAGCACGGCGAAGTTGGCCAGCGTTAGCGGTACCGGGGTGAAGGGAAGTGGCAGACTCAAACGTGCGCAAATGGCGATAAACAGGCTGGCTCCGATGACCAGCCCGACGGTGCGCAGCAGTGCAACCCTGCGATCGGCAACGGCGGTATTCGCAAAATTCGTCATGAACCCTCACAAATGGAATGACAGCCCACAACCACTGGCGCCGGATGGCGCCCGGCAGAAGTCGATCTTACGTTGACGGTTCGTCACTCGATACCGGCGCCTCTCCCGGCGTAAGTGGTTCTTTATGTGCGCCGTCTGCGGGAGATGACATGTGACGCTTGACCCGAAAATGGAACGCGATCCCGGCCCCAATCACGGCCAGGGTCGAAACAATCAGGATGACATAAAGCACTAACACGATTGGTTAGGATAACAAATCGACACCGGAGACGGTTGGAAATTCAGCGTGATGGGTACCTTGCACCTTGTAGCTTTTGTACCTCAGACTCCGACAGGGAACGGCTTCGTCCCCTGCTCCGCCGATGGCGCCCGTCCCATCAGCGCCTCGAACCGTCCCTGCAGCAGCGACATCGCCGCCGTATACCAATACCCGACGACGAATAGGATGAGGAAGGGAACCGTGATGTAGTTTTCGTTATCGATCGCGTACCACACCGTCAGCGCGAAGTAGCAGCCGATCAGCAACTCAATCCACGGGATGAACCCAAGCCGCTTGCGATACTTCTTCGCCGCAACTGACTTCTCACCCTTCGTCTGCACCCGATACTTCGGCGTCCGCGCAAACGCCGTCTGATACCCAAACAGCGCCTCCAGCACCGCCTTTGAATTCGTAATCGTAAGCCCAATTCCCAGCGACATCAGGAATGGCAGGTAGAGGAATGTCTTATACCACCGGCCCGGAAACAGTTCTTTCTGCGACACGAGGTAGAAGCTCGAGATCGAAAACGTCGATGCCAGGAAAAGCGGCAAGTCGATGTAGAGCATCTGGAACCAGCCCTGGTAGAAGCGGATGATCATCGCCGGCATCATCAGCACCGAGAGCAGAATCATCAGCGGGTAGCTGATGTTCGCCGTCAGGTGATAGAACGCCTCTATCTTCTCGCGCAGGTTCACCTTCGATTTCAGGACCTTCGGCAGATCTTTCTTCGCGCACTGAATGAGCCCCTTGGCCCAGCGCGCCTGCTGTGTCTTGAACGCCGTCATCTCAATCGGCAACTCAGCCGGGCACTCCACGTCTTGCAGATAAAGGAACTTCCACCCGACGAGCTGCGAACGATAACTGAGGTCCGTATCTTCGGTGAGCGTGTCGTGCTCCCAGCCGCCGGCGTCCTCGATGGCCTGCAGCCGCCACATTCCCGCCGTGCCGTTGAAGTTGAAGAACACGCCCACGCGCGAGCGTCCACCGTGTTCCAGCACGAAATGCCCGTCAAGCAGGATGGCCTCAACATTGGTCAGGAACGAGTAATCCCGGTTCAGGTGCGTCCAGCGCGTCTGCACCATGCCGATCTTCGGGTCGGCAAAGTGGTGGATGACCTTCATCAGCCAGTCTTTCGGCGGCAGGAAGTCGGCATCGAATATTGCGACGAATTCGCCCTTACACGTCCGCAACCCGTTCGCGAGTGCGCCGGCCTTGTACCCGGTTCGATCGGTCCGATGAATGTAACTGATGTCGTGCCCGAGTTCGCGATACCGCTCTACCACCTCACGTGCAACGTGCACGGTTTCGTCGGTCGAATCGTCCAGTACCTGGATATCCAGCCGGTCGCGCGGATAATCCATAGAGCACACCGCATCGACCAGCCGGTCGACGACGAACTGCTCGTTGAATAGCGGCAACTGGATCGTCACTCGCGGAAGCACGCTGAACCGGAATTTCGGCTGCGTCGTCTTGTTCTTCTTGTTCCGGTAATACATCCAGACAAGCTGGTAGCGATGGAACCCGTACGCCGCCAGTATTACCAGCAGAACGAAATACGGGATCAGCAGCATCATGTCGAACCCATTGGCTTGATATAGCCCCTGGAAGGTTCGATCAGTCTGCTTGCGAAGGAAATTCTCAATCGCGGTTGGGCGCGGTCCGGTGAGAAACCAATTGGCGAGCGCTAGCAGCAGGGGAAGGCTCCCTCAAAAACAATGATTGTAACGGGAAATCGCCGATCAGGAAAATGGCATAAAGGAAGCAAGACCTTTCACCACAGAGACACCGAGGCACTGAGGGAAACTGATTTATAAACTCAGAATCCTGGAGACTAGGTTTTTATGTCCAAAATCTCTGTGCCTCCTCTGTGGTGAGTAGGTTTTCTCTCAGTTCAGGAAATACGCCCGATAAAGCGTATCTCTCTGCTTCGGTACGAACCCGGCGTCGCGAATAATCCGCCGCAGCTCTTCTTCGGTGGTGCAATTGGAAGTTCCGGCCGCCTTTACGACGTTCTCCTCCAGCATCACCGATCCGACGTCATTTCCACCGAAGCGCAGCCCCATCTGGCAAACCTTCAGCCCCTGCGTCACCCAGCTCGACTGTACGTTCAGGAAATTCGAGAGGAAAATGCGCGAGATCGCCAGCGTCTTCAGATACTCCACCGAAGTCGCCTCATCCCATCCGCGTCCGCCGAGGGCAGTGTTCTTGGGCTGAAAGGTCCACGGGATGAACGCCGTAAAGCCACCCGTTTCTTCCTGAAGATCATAGATATGCTGAAAATGGTTAATCCGATGCTCGAAGGTTTCGCCGACCCCGAACATCATCGTCGCCGTCGTCCTCATCCCCAGCTTGTGCGCCGTCCGATGCACCGCCAGCCAGTCCGCCGTCATGCACTTCAGCCGCGCAATCCGCGACCGAACTTCGTCGTCGAGGATCTCCGCGCCGCCGCCCGGGATCGAATCCAGCCCGGCATCTTTCAGCCGCGAAATGCACTCTTCCAGCGAGATCGAGCTGAACTCACAAATCCCCAAAATCTCCGACGCCGACAAACAGTGCAGGTGCACCATCGGGAAGCGCTGCTTGATCCCGCGAAACAGGTCCTCAAACCACTCGATCTTCAGGTCCGGATTAAGGCCACCCTGCATGAGAATGCCGGTGCCCCCCATCTCCACCGTCTCGGCGATCTTCTCGTAAATCTTCTCCATTTCGAGCACGTATCCCTTGGCGCGCCCAGGCCCCTTGATCGGCGCATAAAACGCGCAAAAGGTGCAGTACTCCGTGCACAAATTCGTGTAATTGATGTTCCGGTCGATGATGTATGTAACCACGCCTTCAGGGTGCAATTTCCGCCGCACCGCATCGGCTTCCATCCCAATGCCAATCAGGTCATCCGAGCGAAACATCTCAAGAGCTTGTTCTTTGGTCAGCGACATAAGATCACAGGGTCCAGTGATCATTGTAAATGGGAAGATGGCAATCAGAAAAAGGCAAAGAGAGAGTCTGAACCTGAGCTTCTAGTCGCACGCCTGCGTGAGTTGCCTGCCATGGTTATGCCTCCTCATCGCTCCCCGGCGGCAGGAAGTAAGCATCGACCGCCCGTTTGATCGTGTTGTGGTCCAGTTTCATCGGCGTTCCTTCATATTTCGCAGCCCAGTAGATCTGGTTGACGATGTCCCTTGGCTGGCACGCTCGCAGGGGTTCGTGCAGCGACTGCTGGATGACGTGAATCAGTTCGTCGACAACCTCGCGGTCGTACTGCAACTTCGCCGACTGCGCTACCCGCCGGAATATCTCGTGAAATTGCGCCCCTGAAATGTTTCCTACCCGAATCTTCGTTTGGATCCGTCGCAGAAAGGCGGCGTCCACCAGTTCGCTTGGCGACATATTCGTCGCAAACACCACGAACATTTCAAATGGCATCTCGATTTTCTTTCCGCCGGCAAGGCTCAGAAAATCGATATGACGATCGAGCGGCACCACCCAGCGGTTCAAAAGCTCATCCGGACGCAATCTTTGCCGCCCGAAGTCGTCGATGATCAACACCCCGTTGTTCGCCTTCATCTGCACGGGTGCTTCGTAGAACTTGGCGATGCCGTTGAACTGCAGGTCCAGCATTTCGATTGTCAGCTCGCCACCGACCAGCACCGTGGGACGCTCGCACAGCACCCATCGCCGGTCGCCAACATCCGCCGTGGGCTCCTCGACTTTTCGGTGAATGATCGGGTCATAGACCGCGATGACTTCCCCATCGACTTCAACGGCGTAAGGAATCCAGACCTTATCCGCCGCAAACACTTTTGTCAGTGTCTCGGCGATCGTCGTCTTCCCGGATCCCGTCGGCCCATGGAGGAATATGGACGTGCCGGAGTTCAGGGCCGTCCCAATCTGCGTCAACGTCTTCGAGTCGACCACGAGGTGCGCAAATGCCTTCTGAATATCCGGCGGATGGATCGCCATCTTCCGGACACTCTGCAACCCAACCTGCTGGACATAGCTGGACAGAGACACAGGGGTCGGCCCCGTGTACTGGTTCAGCGAAAGCAATTCCAACGCTCGTGCGCGCCCCTGCGTCGTCATCGCCAGCGTGGGCGTATTTCTCGAGACGCTCGTTACTTCGCAAAGCAGCCCATCCCGGATCCGTCGAAATATTTCATCGGTTGTGCGGTAATTGAGCTTCAGCCGATCGGCCAATTCCGGGATCGACGCCGGCCCTGTCAAATACAGGATCTTCAGTCCCAATTCCTCGAGAAAACTCCTCCGGATTGCGAGGTCGTTAACGGATTCCGGCCGCGGAATTGTAACCACCCTCGCTGCCTGAGAAGTTTGTAATGCAGCAGGTTCGCTCATCGACCGCTCCCATGCGAGTCAGTTCGGCCAGTCAATTGACGAAGTAGGCGCTGGCGTGGCGTGGCGCGCGAAACACGTTTACTGCTTTCGGGCAGTCTTACGGAGAAAACGCAGATAGTCAAGCAGAGGTGACGGAAACTTCGCCTTCGCCAAAAGAAAACGGCGGCAAAGCGCCGCCGTCGATCCGGCAATCTGGGCCGGCCTCTATTGATTCTGCTGAGCTGCCATCTGTGCCTGCTTGCGCTGGGCGATGATTCGCTGCGCGTTTTCCGCCAGTTCTTTCGCCTGTGGCAGCAGTGTCAGGGCCTTGGAGACCTCAGGATCGCCTTCCGCCCTTACGATGAAGCCTGCCTGCTGTCCGAACTGGCTGATGAACAGTTCTGCCTTGATGTTCGTCTGAACCCAGTCTTTATCCTGTGCCAGTTCCAGTTCCGTGAACGGAATCTTCTGATCGTCAAGGAAGCGCCGGAACTCCTGCATCACGTTCTCGTCCACCTGGAAGCTCTTGTCCACCTTGTGATTCACCAGGTAGTGCTTGGCGAAATTGAAGAACGCGTACTTCTGCAGCAGCACGTCCTGGAAGTGATCCGGTTTTGGCGTGGGTATCTTCACGTCCGGCGTGATTCCTCCGCCGCCATACACCGTGCGCCCGCTGTCCGTCAGCTTTACTTCGCGATTTGCCATCGGCACGTTCGCCGCGTCGTCTTCGCGATTGTAGTAGTAGTCGTACAGCGACAGGCCCGAGTAATTGCGCTGGATCAGCCGTCCGCTCGGCGTGTAGTACTTCGCCGTCGTCAGTGCCAGTCCGGTGTTCTCGCTCAGCGGATACACCGTTTGTACCAAACCCTTGCCGAATGTCGTCTCACCGGCAATCAATCCACGATCGTGGTCCTGTATCGCACCCGACACGATTTCCGCCGCCGAAGCTGTTCCGCGATTCACCAGCACCACCAGCGGATAATCCTTGCCGCCGTTGCCATGCGCCGCCCGATAGACCTTCTCCGGCGAGTTCCGTCCATGATGACTGACGATCACCTGTCCCTTCTTCAGGAACTTGTCCGCCACGCCGACGCCTTCGCTCAGTAGTCCGCCCGGGTTCTGCCGAAGATCGAGAATCAGGCCCTTGACGTCGCCCATATCGTTCAGCGCCGCGTTCAGCTCGTCAACCGTTGTCTCCTGGAACCCCGAGATATGGACATACCCGATGCCCGGCCGGATCAGGAAGTGAACGTCCACCGAGTAGCGAGGAATCTCATCGCGCACCACCGAGAACTCCAGAGGTTTTTCCGCGCCCTCGCGCAGCACCGTGATCTTCACCGTCGTGCCGCGGGGTCCCTTCAGCAACTCGGCAACATCGCTGACGCTCATGTTGTCCGTCGGTTTGCCGTCCACCGCGATGATGACATCGCCGGGCCGGATACCAACTCGATACGCCGGAGCGCCCGCGAACGGAGCAATCACGATGACCTTGTTATTGCGCGGGCCCACCTGCATTCCGACGCCGTAATACTTGCCGCGCTGTTCTTCGCGCAGCAGCGCATACGACTTTGGATCGAAGAAGTTCGAGTGCGGGTCAAGCACTCGCAGCATGCCCGGAATAGCGCCGTTATAGATGGCCTTGTCGGGATCGACCTGTTCCGCATAATTCTGTTCGACGACGCTGTACACCTGCGAGAACTCCTTCAGGTTGTCCTGCACGTCGGAGTCGCCGGTCGCAGGCGTGCTGCTGACCTTTTGTCCGAACAGGGCGCCCAGCGCGCCACAGAAAAGAATGATTACAAAGATCAGGCCAAGAGATCGTCGCGTACTACGGGCCATCGTGTGTCCTTAGAAGTTGCAGGATTCGCGGCCGCAAACCCCGCAACCGGTTGATTATGGGCAGTATAGCACGGTAAACCCGGGCACCTTTGGGACGTATCCCGCCTGTACAAGCCCCAGTGTTTCTGATGCTTCCGGAGCGCTTAAAGGTGCGTAAGAAGTAGCTGTATTCCGACCGCCGACAAATAGGCCATTGAATCCCTCTCCAATTCCGCTCAGGGTCCATTACCACCTCCTAAGTACCCGGCCCACGGCCGTACTCGCGACCGTGGGCCAAGTTTCAAGTGGTTGAGCCACCAGAACTATGCTCGCGCCGCGATTGCACGTACTTAGTGGGTCGACGCTATTTCGTTAAGCTCCGATATCGAAGATTTCCCTGAGGCGCTCCCGCGGCGCTGTCCAATGTGGAACTGCCTTCGACCTCGACAGCTCAGATAACTCCACGCTAGCCTCCCCCTCACCTTGTACCTCGTACCTTCGTCCCCACATTGGCGTGATTGCTGCCAAACTAGAACCCCAAGTATGATGGAAGCATGAATCTCGGCATGCCAGAGATGCTGTTCATCTTCCTTATGGCCCTCATCGTCTTCGGGCCCAAGAGGCTTCCCGAATTGGCGCGCAAATTCGGGAAGGTAATGGCCGAGTTCAAGCGCGCAACCAACGATTTCAAATACCAGATCGAGAACGAGATCGAGCAGCTCGAAATCCAGGAACGCCAGCAGCAGCGCGAAAAATCGCGCACGCAGCAACTCGCCGCAGGCGAGCAGACAATTTTGCCGCCACCCCCGCCGGGTGCCATTAGCAATTCGCTCGCGACCGGCTCCGGATACGTCGTCGAAGGCGAAACGCGCCCCCTCTCCGAAACCACTGCGTCGTCTTCAGAAAACGGCGAAGCCGCCGCAGCAACTCACGAGGAAGCGCCGCACGAACCCGAGCAGTTGAGCTTCAACGACGAGCCCGCCATCAATACGTCCCATCGGGAGCCAAATGCCATCTGAAGCCAGCGGCGCCGCCAAATCGCGCCTCGAACAACTCCAGTCGATGAGTTTCCTCGAGCACCTCGAGGAACTGCGCCGGCGCATCATCTGGTCTGTCTTGTCCATCATCGGCGGCTTCAGCATCGTCTACTGGTTTCACGAGAAGATTTACAACTACATGCAGCAGCCCATCATGTTCGCGCTGCAGCGCCATGGCCTCGACCAGAAGCTCACATACCTGAATCCGACCGAACCCTTCAACATGTACTTGAAGTTAGGATTGATAGGCGGGATTTTCGTAGCTTCGCCTTTTATCCTCTACCAGGTTTGGGCATTTATCGCTCCGGGGCTTTACAAGCATGAGCGTCGCTACGTGCTGCCGTTCATGTTCAGCACGGTATTTCTTTTCATGGCTGGCGGCTTCTTCGGCTACAAGATCGTCTTTCCCGCGGCGCTCGATTTCCTCGTCGGCTACGGCGCGCAGTTCCAGCCCATGGTGACGATCGGTGAGTACACCGATCTCTTTATGACCATCATTCTCGGTCTCGGCGTCGTCTTCGAGATGCCGATCTTGGTGTTCTTTCTTTCGTTGATGGGCCTTGTGAGCGCTAAGTGGATGTGGAACAACCTGCGCTATTCCATCCTGGTTATCTTTATTATTGCCGCCATCATTACCCCGACCACCGATATCATGAACATGTGCATCTTCGCCGCGCCCATGATCGCTCTCTACCTGTTGAGTATCGGCGTGGCATACGTGGTCCATCCGGCCCGACGAAAAGCACGACGGGAAGCCGAACAGAACTCATGATTGAGCATCCAATTCACGGGCAGTCTCGATGCAAGCGCGGAGGCATTCCTGTGTTAATCGCACTCCTGTTGGGATCAGTTTTATTGTGGCCCGCCTGCAACGGCGACCAGTCTCAGCCACAGGCAAAGGCCGAGGCCCCGATGCCCAAACCTGCTTCCATCAATCCCGCTTCCTACGATCCTCCCGCGAATGAACCACCCGCGCCCAAGGTCGACGGAAAGAAGGCCTACCAGTACGCCGGCGAAATCGTCGCCTTCGGCCCACGTCCCATCGGCAGCGAAACCCATCGCAAGGTCGAGCAATACATCGTGTCTCACCTGCAGGGCATTCAAGTAGAACAAGACAAGTTCACGGCGAATACAGCCGCTGGAACTTTTCCGATGAACAACATCATCGCGAAGATCCCCGGCAAGAAAGACGGCATCATCGTCCTCGCAAGCCATTACGACACGAATTACCCGCTGCGCAATGAGAACTTTGTCGGCGCCAACGACGGCGCCTCAACCAGCGGCCTCCTGATCGAACTCGCAAACGTCCTGAAATCAAAACCCAACGACGGTTACAGCATCTGGCTGGTTTTCGATGACGGCGAAGAAGCTACAGTCAGCTGGTCTGACTCCGACAGCCTCTACGGCACCAAGCAGCTCGCGGCCAAGTGGAAGAACGACGGTACCGCGCAAAAAATCAAGGCCTTCATCCTGCTCGACATGATCGGTGACAAGGACCTCGACATCACCCGCGAAACCAACTCCACTCCCTGGTTGCAGGATGTCATCGGGCGCGCCGCTGACCGTCTCGGCTACGGCTCTTACTTCTACAAGTCCGATCAGGCGATTAATGACGATCAGCTCCCTTTTAAGAAGATCGGCATCCCTGTTGTGGACCTCATCGACTTCACCTACGGCTTCAACAACCTCTTCCACCACACGACCGAAGACACCATGGACAAGATCAGCCCCAAGAGCCTTCAAATTGTCGGCGACACCGTCCTCGAAAGCATCCGCGCACTGAACACGAAATAACAACCGACACACCACAGAGACACAGAGTCATAGAGAGGTCTGATCTTCCCCCCCAATCTTGGAGGTCGTGCTTTTGCGTTTATTTCTGCAGTTATGCTCTGACTCTCTGTGCCTCTGTGTCTCTGTGGTGAATCGGTCTTACGCGGCCTTCGGTTTCTCCCCGGCCACGACATCCTTCTTAACGTAAACTTCTCCGCCGCGAATCTCGATCGGATATGTTGTGACCTGGCGCCCAGCTGGTCCCGCCACCACGCGACCCGTCCTGATATCGAATTGCGAGCCGTGCCATGGGCACTGCACCGTGCAGTCCACCTGCGCGCCATCGCTCAACGGCCCGCCTTTATGCGTGCAGTGATCCTCGAACGCGAACAGCCCTTCCGCGCATCGTGCAATCGCAATCCGGTCGTTGCCGCTGCGTATCAGCATCATCTGCCCGTCGCCCAGTTCCGACTGGTTGCAAACTGGCCGCCGGAAATCCGTCACAGTCCGCTCGCGCAGTTGCCCCGCATTCGCGAACCGCCGATCCACTCCAATCTGGTTGCGATAAACCAGCGTGGCGCCCAGCCATCCTGAGATCGCAATCAGGACTACTCCGCCCGCCGAGCACGCGATCGCGATTCCGTCCGCTGCAACCGCCGGTGAGCCTCGCCGAACCGCCACATAAACGAAGTCCGCCAGCGCCAGCGTATTCAGCGTTCCGTGAATGTACCCCCGCGATCGCCCGCTGGAGTTCGCTGGAATCACGCCAAACAGGTCGATCACCCCGGGGATTGCCGCGCATGCCGCGCCGATGCACCCGGCGATGATCATGTAATAGCTCGCCGTGAAATACGCCTGCTCGTGCGACCCCGCTCCGATCAGGTCGAAGATGAAGCTCGTCACCCACAGTCCCACCGGGAATGCCACGATCATCGGGTGAATGGGGTGTGAACCGATGTGCGCTTTGGACCGCATGGAACCCTCCTCAAAATTGGCAACCCTTCTCAAACACTTAGATGGTGAAAGTAAGGTGCCAAGGGGCCTGAAGAGCAGGGAACTCAAGAAAGAATTGACACCCACAGCATTCTTCTAAACACTATTCCTTCACTGCAGAGACACAGAGACACTGAGTTGCCATGTCGGCCCCGGATTGTTGGAGCAGTTATGATTTTGAGTCTCTGTGCCTCTGTGTCTCTGTGGTGAGTCGGTTTTCAAAGGGATACCATGACCTTTACCTTTCTGGATTGGGGCGCGATCGCCGCTTACCTGCTGATCACTCTTCTTTTAGGCCTCTACTTCAAATCGCGCTCCGGCAAAAGCGTCGACGATTATTTCGTCTCCGGCCGCAACGTCACTTGGTGGCTCGCCGGAACCTCGATGGTCGCGACCACCTTTGCCGCCGACACCCCGCTGCTCGTCACCGGCCTCGTCTATCGCCAGGGAATCGCCGGTAATTGGATATGGTGGAGTTTTCTGCTCTCCGGAATGATGACCGTGTTCCTCTTCGCGCGACTCTGGCGACGCTCCGGCCTGCTCACCGATGTCCAGTTCGCCGAAATGCGCTATGCGGGAAAACCCGCGGCATTCCTGCGCGGATTCCGCGCCATCTACCTCGGCCTGCTGATGAACTGCCTCATTCTCGGCTGGGTGACCAAGGCCATGGTCTCCATCCTCGGCGTCACCTTCCAGATCAGCGATTTCAAGGCCCTGCTCATTTGCGTTCTATTCCTCATCCCGTTCACTGGTTTCTACGTCGCGCTCGGTGGCCTCTGGGGAGTCCTCTGGACCGACCTCTTCCAGTTCGTCCTCAAGATGGGCATCGTGATAGCCGTCGCGTTCTATGCGGTGCACGCCATCGGCGGTATGGACGTGATGCTCTCGCGACTTTCTTCCATGCGCGCGACCAACGGCGCATCCGACCCACTCGCGCTCTTCCCCGACTTCTCCCATGGCTTCACCTCTGAGAATCTCTGGACTCTCCCGGTCATCACCTTCGTCGTCTTCCTCGGCGTGCAGTGGTGGGCCTTCTGGTATCCCGGCGCCGAACCCGGTGGTGGCGGCTACATCGCGCAGCGTATCTTCAGCGCCAAGGATGAGAAGAACGGCCTGCTCTCCGTCCTCTGGTTCAATTTCGCGCATTACGCGGTGCGCCCCTGGCCCTGGATACTCACCGGCCTCGCCGTGATCGTGTTGCATCCTGAACTGCGCGCCCCCGGAGCCAATCCCGAAGCTGGTTACATGATGGTGCTGAACGAGCATCTGCCGCATGCCTGGCGAGGCGTCGCCATGGCTGGATTCCTCGCCGCCTTCATGTCCACCATCGCCACGCACCTCAACTGGGGAGCCTCCTATCTCGTCTCCGATTTCTACCGGCGCTTCATCAAGAAGGACGCGTCGGAGCGTCACTACGTCCACATTTCCCGCCTCACGACGGTCATCCTCGTTTGTGCCGCCGCCGTCGTCGCCGCGCTGCTAACGTCCATCAAGTCCGGCTGGGAATTCGTCCTCGAACTCGGAGCCGGCACCGGAATCGTCTACCTGTTGCGCTGGTACTGGTGGCGCATCAATGCCTGGAGCGAAATCTCCGCAATGGCAACCGCAATGGTTGTCTCCCTCTCGCTGCGTATCTGGCAATTTCTCGGTATGCGGGGAACCGTAGCGCCGCCCTTCACTGGAAGCGACGCCGTTGTCTTTGCGAAAACCGCGATCACAACCACGCTTTGCACCACAATCGTCGCGATAGCCGTAACTCTCCTGACCAGCGCCGAACCCGAACCCGTCCTCCGCGCCTTCTACCGCAAAGTGCATCCCGACGTGCGCGGCTGGAAACCCATCGCCGCCCTGGAGACGCAGATCGCGCAAACGCGCGACATCGGCCGCAACCTCCTGTCGTGGATATTAGGTTGCGCGCTGATCTACCTCGCGCTCTTCGGAACCGGCAAGTTCATCCTGAATCAGCGCGGCCTCGGCTCGCTGATGCTTGTGGGCTCGCTGATCTGCGGTTTCCTGCTCTACAAGGAGCAATCCGCGCGCAATTGGGGCGCCAGTGCCGCCGAAGCGGTCGCCGACCTCAGCGCCGACGTCGCCACCGGCAAGCATTAGAGTGTTTTCTTCCGGGTTCCCCGTCCTGGCTTCGTTAGGGCGGGGTAGTTCCCCGCGAGACACATAAGTCCATCTTCCCCAACCCTGCCGACACGCTATAATGTCGCGCACGGATGGCCATCACTTCTGGCTCAAAACTTGGTCCTTACGAAATCCAGTCTCCGCTCGGTGCCGGCGGCATGGGTGAAGTGTATCGAGCGAAGGACACCCGTCTCGATCGCACCGTAGCCATCAAGGTCCTGCCCGCGCATCTCTCCTCTGATACCGAATCGCGCCAACGCATGCAGCGTGAAGCCAAGGCCATCTCCGCGCTTCAGCACCCGAACATCTGCACGCTTCACGACATCGGCTCGCAGGACGGAACCGACTTCCTGGTCATGGAGTACCTCGAAGGCCACACCCTGGCCCAGCGTCTCGAGAAAGGCGCGCTTCCCCTCGACCAGGTTCTCAAGATTGGCGTCGAGATTGCCGAGGCGCTCGAAAAAGCTCACCAGCAGGGAATCATCCACCGCGACCTCAAGCCCGGTAACATCATGCTGACCAAGGCCGGCGCCAAGCTGATGGACTTCGGTCTCGCGAAACCGAAGGTATCGATCGCATCGCAAGCGGTCGGACACCTCACGCCGACCACGCCAACCATGAACCTGGCCTCGCTTGCCTCTGCCGCGTCGCCCATCACGCAGAAAGGCTCAGTCGTCGGCACTTTCCAGTACATCGCTCCTGAAGTCTTGCAGGGAGCCGAAGCCGATGTGCGCAGCGACCTGTTCAGCTTTGGCTGCGTTCTCTACGAGATGGTTACCGGTCGCCGAGCCTTCGAAGGCAAATCGCAGCTCAGCATCTTCACCTCCATCCTCGAAAAAGAACCAGAGCCTATCGCTAACACCCAGGCGGTCGCTCCGCCCATGCTCGATCTCGTGGTTCGTGGCTGTCTCGCCAAAGATCCCGCCGAGCGCACGCAATCGATCCATGACGTCGCCATGGAGCTGCGCTGGATCGCATCGCTCCGTTGCGCACCCGCCGACGCGGAATCGGTCACCGCACCCAGCCGAAGCCGCCTCCCATGGTTCGCTGCGATTGCGGTCGCAACCATTCTGGCGGCCCTTGCAGGATTCTTCCTTCATCGCAGCACGGTCAACGCCGCCAGCATCCGTGCCGAAATCAATCCACCGCCTGACACCCGTTTTCGCCTGTCATCGGATCTTGCCGGCCCGCCCGTGCTCTCGCCCGACGGCGCTTACATCGCCTTTACTGCCATCGACACGAACGGCAAGACGAATTTGTGGGTGCGTCGCATGAACGCAGAAGATGCGCGTATCCTGCCCGACACCAGCGACGCGATCTTTCCTTTCTGGTCGCCCGATAGCCATGCGCTCGGGTTCTTCGCCAATGGCAAACTCCGGACCATCGACCTGAATGGAACCACCGCCCAAACTCTCTGCGACGCGCAACTCGGGCGCGGTGGTGCCTGGAGTCCCAGCGGCGTCATCGTTTTTTCGCCATCGCCAATCTCACCGCTGTTCAAGGTCAATGCCAACGGTGGTTCTGCCACCCAGTTCATCCCTCTCGATCTTTCAAAGTACTCTTCCTACCGCTGGCCTTTTCTTCTTCCTGACGGCAAGCATTTCCTCTATTTCGCCTTGAACCATGACCCGACCAGGCAGTCGAACGATGGCATCTTCTATGCCTCGCTCGACGGTCGCGAGAACCGTCTGCTCATCCACACCCAGAGCAACGGAATCTACGCTGCCGGCTTTCTTCTCCTCAGCCGCAACGATCAGCTGATTGCCCAACCCTTCGATCCCGATAATGCGGTCCTGAACGGTGAAATGCAGACTCTTTCTTCCGGGGTGCTTATCGACACCTCCACTTGGCGCAGCAGCGTTACCGCAACCGACAGCGGCCTTCTCGCCTTCGGCAGCGGTACCTCCGGTGGGGTTCAACTCGTCTGGATGGAGCGCAGCGGAAAAGAGGTGGGAGTGGCGGCTGACAATCTCCAGAAACTGCAATTCGCCGCCCTCTCGCCGCGCGGTGATCGCGTCGCGCTGCAGATTGATACCGGCATCAACGACATCTGGGTCCTCGACCTCGCCCGCGGCGTCCGAACCCGGCTCACCTTCGGCCCAACAGGAAACACTATTCCTGTCTGGTCACCCGACGAAAAGTGGATTGCGTACAGCTCTTTTCGTGTATCCGGGGGTGGAATCTATCGCAGACCCTCCGACGGCAGTGGCGCTGAAGAATTACTGGTTGCCGACTCGGCCACCATGAACTTCGCTCCCGACTCCTGGTCACCCGACGGCAAGACCCTCTTCTATTCACCGAATTTGTTTACTCAAAGAGATGATGGGGTATGGGCCATCTCTGTCGATGGAGACCACAAGCCACACCAGGTACTCCCGCATGGAAGTTACGCCACCCTTTCCCCTGACGGGCGCTGGCTCGCTTACAGTTCCACCGAATCCGGCCAGAACGAAGTCTATGTGCAGGCCTATGGTGGCGGACAGGGCAAATGGCAGGTTTCACCCGATACCGGACAGGTACCGCATTGGAGCGCTGACGGTAAAGAGATCTTCTACTTCGACGGCAACCAGAACCTCGTCGCCGTTTCAGTCAAAGAGTCCGGCGGCGCCCTTCAATTCGGCGTGCCCCAGGTTCTCAGCCACCAATGGACATTCCTGACAACGCCTTTTTTTAGCGTCGCCCCCGACGGCAAGCGCTTCCTGCTGGCGCGCATCTCCCAGCAGATCAACCAACCGATCACCGTCGTCACCAACTTCACCACCGGATTGAAAAAGTAATCCGCCGTCAGGCTACCCGTTCAGCAGAGGTATAAAGCACATGAAGGCTAGTAAGAGAAACTTGTCCCCCAAACAGCGCGACGAACTCCTCCCCACTTTGAAAGCCCGTTTCGAGAAGAACATGAATCGCCACAGGGGCCTTGAATGGGCCAAGGTACAGTCGAGGCTCGAATCGAACCCTGAAAAGCTGTGGTCACTCCACGAGATGGAACGTACCGGCGGCGAACCCGATGTCGTTGGTCACGACAAGAAGACCGGCAAATACATTTTCTACGACTGCTCCCCGGAGACTCCCAAAGACCGTCGAAGCCTTTGCTACGACCGCGAAGCCCTCGACGCAAGGAAGGAGCACAAACCGGCAAATAACGCCGTCGATGTGGCCACCGCAATGGGCGTCGAACTTCTGACCGAAGAACAATATCGCGAGTTGGAGAAGCTCGGAGAATTCGACACCAAAACCTCAAGCTGGATCAAGACCCCTTCCAATGTCCGGAAACTCGGCGGCGCCCTCTTCTGCGATCGCCGCTACGACACCGTCTTCACCTACCATAACGGCGCCGAATCCTACTACGCTGGCCGCGGCTTCCGCGGCGCACTACGGGTTTAAAAGGCGGCCGGGTGGCCGGACCTTCACACACGGTGGGTGCCCGGTCCTTTCCCGGTTTTTTGGGAAAGGGCCGGGTGACCACAAACATTTTCCACACAGATACTAGTTCGCACCGTGCGCATTATTCACCCGAGCTGCCGTCATCAGGTGTTACGGACACTCCACTTCATTACTAAGATTTTTCTGGAAAGTTGGTCGAATTCTGGTCTAGCCGTTCGACGTTATAGTGAAGGCGGGGCGATTAGCCTGGCTTAAGACGACAGGAGAACATAATGCCGCAATACTTGGTTGCTGGTTACCTCCCCGACGACTTCGACCCGTCCCAGGCGGACGAAGCGATGGGCCGCGAGATCCACGAACTCAACAAAGAGATGATTGCTGCCGGCGTCAGGAAATTCGCTTGCGGCCTTGGGGCCGCGAAATCGTTGCGGGCGCAGGCCGATGGCGGGGTCCACATCACCGACGGGCCATACCTCGAGACCAAGGAACACATCGGCGGTTTTTGGATTTTGGAATGCGCTGACATGGACGAGGCTGTTGCATGGGCACGCAAAGGCGTCGCCGCCACTCGGGGGCAGGTCGAGGTGCGAGAGATATTCTTCATGCCGGCCCCCACCGAGGAATGAGCGGTACGCCAGCAGCGAACCGGTGCTGCGCCGTGCCGTCCTCTTCCGGTAACTCTGGATAGATTGCGGTATGACGACTTACCATCAGCTATCGGCTTCGTTCAAGTTCGCGATTTCATTCAACCGTGCTTGATCTCCGCACGGATGGCTCTTAAATACTCGTCCACCTTACCGGGGAAAGCGATAACAGTTGGCTCCTTCCTCTCGCGAAGCCGTGCAACGCGCTGCAATTCCTCTTCTCTGTAATGGATTTCTCGCTTGAGGGCTGCGATTCGCCTAACAATGTTCATTCTTAGCTCAGTCTCAGCTTGTTTGATGGCGATTTCCCAAGCTCTATTCTCACGACACTCCCGTACACGCAGACTCGACCGGTAGAATCGTCCATCGTCCTTGCCGTTTTTCCAGCAGGTAATCGGTCGTCAACGCGCACAAGTATCCACAATAAAGTGCCACGTTTACGACAGCTTTGTCCTTTCGGGAATTGAAGCCTACTGCTGAGAGTACGAAATAGCCGTCGGATTTGGGAAATTCCTTAGAGAACGCCTCCCAAAGAAAGAGGCGGCGGTCGGTGTCGGATGACCAGGAATCATCGAGTACCGGAGGTGGTTGGATAACTTTGATCATCGCATCTAACTGTTTCTTCGTTACGAAGTCGTACCTGCGTGGTAGATGAAATTCGGGTAACAGTCGCAATGGCTGCTTGTTCACCTCTTCAAAGTTGCTGAACGCCTCACCGAACTCCCCCTGGTATTTGTCCGGGAAACACCCCGCATGAGACGTCGACGGGAACGTTTCGTCTGCCATTGCGAATCGTTTCGGTAGATGAGGGAGAACATGGCGAGTCGCCCGAGGGATCACAGCTGAGTAAACGCCGTAAGCTTCCGTGTTTGTGTACGAGGTGGACTGGGCCTTGCAGGTCGCTGATATTCCGAGGACCGACAAAACGAAGCAGCAGTATGCGACGAACCCACTCGTCCATTCCATAACTGCTATGACACCACACCGGATGGGACAGGTCCCGGATTACTTGTTGCGAACAGGCACAGGACTTCCCAAAGAATGTTGGTATATTCTCCGATTCCGTGGTGTCCAAAGTTAGTATGACCGAACACTCACACAGGAGGGTTGCGCTTCGTGTCGTGCTGATTGCAAATGCTGTTCTTTGGCTGTTGGTCTGGGGGGCATTCGCCCGCGCAAGCCATCCTTTTGTCGAGCACCGACCAGTGTGGGAAGAAAGATACCCCTTGGTAATTGTGTTTCATCATGCCGCATTGCCTGATTTTGAATTGAAGTTATTCAGCCCGGTTTTACTACTTCATCTTCCAAGCACCGTGGTTGCGAGACTGATTGAAATCTCAGTGGCCAATCGCCATCCAGAAGTCTGGGAGCATGAGTTCATCGGTACTTCCCTGCATGGATACACGGTACTTGCAACGATGCTCCTGTCTTTTCTCCAGTGGTATTGGACAGCAAGGGCAGCGATCTGGTTCGTCCGACGCGTCCATTCCCCGACGCGTTCTGCCGGTGATGGAGACTCACTTTGTTAAGTGATCTGGATAGGTTATGGTATGGGGATTTATCGCTCTCTATCTACCGCGGCGAAGCACAGAGAATCCAGTAAGCAGTCCCGCAAGAATCAAACCAACCACAATCTGTGGATTGCCGCGGATCGGTACCCGGATTGCCATCCAGACCATTAGCGCAAGGAGCACGACATTCGCTATTGCCGAAACGATGTAGACGCCCTTTGCAGCATTCGTATAGGCGACCCGGAGTAAATTCAACGCCCCGATCGTGATGATCAGTAGCCCGCCACTCGCAAACCAGATGGCGTTTAACCCAAGGTTCGGATCGAACTTGGCCGTCAACAATACGTGGACGGCACCGAGGGCGATCAGTAGCCACGCAACAACAACATCGAGTTTTCGCATCGTCCCCACCAAAGCCAGCCTTCCTGAGTCAAGTATATTATTGCCAATATAGTTTTCTCCGCGATGTCACAGTAGCCATACCCAATTTGCTATTCTGAAAATAGAGAGACGAAACAGCGGCCGTCCTTAGTGGCGGTCGTTTTTGTTTGTCCAAGCGAGTTCGTTCTTCGGTTCTCCCGATCTCCGTTCTTCGCTCGCTTCCGTAGTGCCCTACCCCATTGGGCCCCCAACAAGCAGCGCTTGTTGGGGTGACTTGTCGCCCGCTTTGGCGAGAGGCTAGGGTTTCTAATTTGTTTTTGGTTTTGTGTTTCAGATTTTGACTTTCGACTCGCTCCCGGGAGTTTCGAATTGCGAGTCCTCGTACCTCGCACTTAAAAACACATTCTTTCCTCGCAAATCCTTGAACCCAAAAGGAGAGTTCCTGTTTTCAGATTTAAGTTCTTTCCCATCAGCTCGCTACTGGGAAAATTTCCGTAACTAACTGAAAAGAGGACGACACAAAATAGGGGGTGGGGCGAACATCCATGGGCGGTTGCTCAAGTTCAACTCGTTACTCGCCGTTCTGTTTTCGGCGGAAACATCAGCGATGCGGCCACCGAGATTGCCAGCACCGCGACGATCACGCCCAGCGCCGCAACCGTCGGAATCTCGAAATAATGTCCGCCCAGCATCTTGATCCCGATGAAGGTGAGGATGACGGACAACCCGTAGTGCAGCATGTGAAAGGTCTTCATCATGCCGGCCAGCGCAAAATAAAGTGAGCGCAGACCGAGGATCGCGAACACGTTCGACGTAAACACCACGAACGGATCTCTCGTGATCGCCAGGATCGCCGGGATTGAATCCGTCGCGAAGATCACGTCCGAAGCTTCGACCACCAGCAGCACCAGCGCCAGAGGCGTGAAGTAGCGCAACCCCTCGCGCATCACCCAGAATTTGCCGTCCTCATAATTCTTCGTCAACCGCATGTGCTTCTGGAAGAAACGCACCATCGGATTCTTCTCCATCTGGTGCTCATCTTCCTTCTGGAAGAACAGTCGGATGCCGACGTAGATCAGGAACGCTCCGAAGATATACGTGATCCACTCGAAGCGGCGAATCAAAGCCACGCCCGCGATGATGAAGATCGCTCGCATGATCAGCGCCCCGATGATCCCCCAGAACAGTACCCGGTGCTGCTGCTCCGAAGGCACCTTGAAGTAGCGGAAGATCAGCAGAAAAACGAAGAGATTGTCGACGCTGAGCGATTCTTCGATGAGATATCCGGTAACGAATTCAAGCGTGAGTTGCGAGTTCGGCCGCGAGTGATCGCCTGTCATCAGGTGACCCCATTGCGACAGCAGCACGGCAAACAGTCCCGCAAGCGATATCCAGACGACGGTCCAACCGACCGCCTCCTTGAAGTGCACGACGTGCGCTTTGCGGTTGAAGACGCCCAGATCGAGCGCCAGCATCGCCAGCACGAACACCACGAACAGCACCCAGAAGATCAGGTTGGAAGGCACGCTTCGATTCTATAGACGAAAGAGAATTTGGTCGACAACAGCAATACACTCAGGCAAACCGAATTTTGTCGCCAGTAACGATGGAGTGCTTGAGGAACTTCTGGTCGTCGTGGAACGGATAATCCATCCGATAATGCGCTCCGCGGCTCTCCATTCGCGCCAGCGCAGAACGCGCGATCAGCAGCGCTGTATCTGCAATGTTCCGTACTTCGCTGCATCGTCTGCAGCTTCCGCTCGGCAGCGCCGCTCGTATATCCTCTAGCAGCGGAACCGTTTCGCGCAGCTTCTTGCCCTCGCGAACGATCCCGACGTTCTGCCACATCAGCTGCTGTATCTGCGCCACCACCTGTTCGGCCTCAGGACTGGGTTTGGAGTTCGCTCTCGCCGGAGCAATCGTCTGCGCGTTCTTCGTCGGCCCATTGCTCAGCGCAGCACCGCACTCGCTTGCCACCGCCTGCGCCGCGCGCGCGCCGTAAACGAGCCCCTCGAGCAGGGAATTGCTCGCCAACCGGTTCGCGCCGTGCACTCCAGTACACGCGACCTCACCCGCAGCGTAGAGTCCCGGAAGGTTGGTTCGACCGTTCAGGTCCGTCTTCACTCCGCCCATCGCGTAGTGAGCCGCCGGACGAACCGGAATCAGCTCTTCCGTGATATCGATGTTGTACTGCATGCAGGTCGAGTAAATCCGCGGGAAGCGCTTCTTCACCCGCTCGCTGTTCAGGTGCGTGAGGTCGAGATAGACGACCGGATCCTTGACGTGCGATACCTCGAGCTCGTGCGCGATCGCCCGCGCAACCACATCGCGCGGCGCAAGCTCGTGCATCTCGTGATACTTCGGCATGAAGCGCGCCAGGTTTGTATTCCGCAGATACGCGCCCTCTCCGCGCAGCGCCTCCGAGAGCAGGAAATGCGGCGCGCCCTTCAGGTACAACGCCGTCGGATGAAACTGCACGAACTCCATATCGCTGATTTCGGCGCCCGCGCGATACGCCATCGCCACCCCGTCTCCGGTCGCGACGGAGGGATTCGTGGTATCGCTATAAACTTGGCCGAGTCCGCCAGTGGCAAGCACCACGCCCCGAGAGCGAATCGAGCGCGCGCGATTTTCGGCGTCGAGCACCCGCACGCCGCACACCCGTCCATGCTCGCGGATCAGTTTGAATGTGAATTCAAATTCCAGGAACTGGATTTTGGGAATGGTGACAGCCTTGGCGTACAGCGCGCGTCCAATCTCGCGTCCGGTGGAATCGCCATGCGCATGCAGCACGCGGTTCCGGCTGTGCGCGCCTTCGCGGGTGAACGACAGCTTGGTACCGCTGCGATCGAACTGCGTTCCCCACTCAATCAGTTCTTCGATCCGCGGGGGGCCTTCTTCTACCAGCACTCGCGCGGCTTCTTCGTTCACCAGGCCGTCACCGGCATTAATCGTGTCTTGC